>NZ_SGUB01000029.1:0-40725 GCF_005435235.1 Halorubrum sp. GN12_10-3_MGM | reverse complement strand
TATGACTCCTAGCTCGATCAACTGCCGAAACATCCCGCCGAACGCTGGCTGAGCAGAAGGCATATTGCCAGATTAGAACTGTCTGAGTGTAATTATACGGGCTTTCCGCGTTTCTACATAAGAGCGACACGAAGCGACTGACGATGTCTCCCAAGCCACCGACGCCACCGGAAGACCTCCCGACAGAGATCGTTGACACACTCAACAGCTACTCGCCAACGGATCTCCGATACGTCGCACGCTACGCCGAGGCGCTCGCATCGCACAAAGCACGTGGCGCTCAGCCCGACGAGGAGTCAGCTGACGACCAAAATGAAGAGCGACCTGATGATATCCCAGATGACGTCCCCGCCAAAGCGACGATCACGATCAAGGCGATCAATGGTAACCGCTACTACTACTGGCAGTGGCGGGAAGGGGAAAAGATCCGCTCACAATACAAAGGGCCAGTCGACGCGGACGAGTAGCTTCTGACAAGTATACTGGGCAGCGTGTCATAGAATACGTCTCACGCCCTCTACCTGAGGATTATACAGCCCTAAATTCACTCCTAAGACCGTGATTCCTCCATTCAACGGTTCTGTTCAATCTCTAGACTGCAAATTATACCCATCGAGAACTATTGTATGACAGGCTCATACTGGGACTTAGGTCAGTAGAGCCGTCCATGCTCTCCGGACAAATTCCTCGATAATCTGGTGTTTTAGCCCTTCAAAAACGAGATCACACATCGATAGAGGGGTGTATACTCGATTTAATGGGAAGTTACTTAATAGGGTCAACAGGTGAGACGCATATCTTCTGTGGTTTGATAACAGACACACCGAACACATCGATAGAGGGGTGTGTGCTCAGGCTAACGGAAAACAGTATTTAATCTGTAGATTGAGTCGAAATAAAATCCAGGTTGTATCGTGGTAGCAGGCTGTTTTGAACACATCGATAGAGGGGTGTGTACGTGAACTAACGGGATATCATGAGCAAGGGGCCTAAGACTAGCGTACAGAATGACAATTGTTTCTTGATACAACCCTAGGGAACACATCGATAGAGGGGTGTATACGCAAACTAATGGACACAGTATCAGGTCTACTCGATCCTGAATGGATCTGGAGGGCGACGAACGGTGATCTTAGTGAGAGTCACCCCTACGTCTGGTTGCGAATTTGAGCTTCAACGACGGAGTTGACCTCATCTTCGGAGACCGCCTCAATGCGCGAATCCTCTCGAAGTGTTTCCAGAATTGTTTCTGGTCGCTCTCCGAACTGGAACTCAAGGAACATTCCAGAGCTCGGGCCGTGGCTCCGACGTTCGAAGTCGACCAGCGAATAGGTTGTGAGCTCTTTCATTTTATTGACGTACGTTTCTTGGTGGTACTGATCAGCGTCGATGGCGTCAGTCAGGTACTGGTACACACGGTAGCCGGTCGTGCTTCGAGCAGACCCGCTATCGGTTTTGGAGGCGACGGCTGCGGTTGCGTATAAGCAGAGCTTCTTTTGTGTACTAATACCACGGACAACCTCAAGCACCCGATTCTTTTCGACTTTGGCTTGTGCGGTACGGACGTGTTTTTCTCGAACGCGAGTGTCACCTTCCCGTTCAGCTAATTCACCGGCAACACGCATGAGATCAATCGCCTTCCTGGCGTCACCATGAGTTTGTGCGGCGAATGCCGCCGCAAGTGGGATGACAGCCTCGTCGACGACATCTTCGTGGAAGGCATCTTGCCTGCGTCGAAGAATCGATTGAAGTTGATCGGCATCGTAATCGTCGAAATGGACATCTTCGGGAGTAAACGAGCTAACTGCGCGACTCCCAACAGATTCCATCATCTTCGTGTCGTTCGAGATCGCAACGACCGAGATATACGCGTTTAGGTCGTCGTTCGTCCCAGCCCGAGAGAGCTGATATAGTAGTCGCGAGAACGCGGGCTCTTGTTTGTCCCGTCGTCCAACGAGCATGTCCAGTTCATCGAGGACAAATACGACGGAGTCGAAATGCTCGTTAACGATACGGTAGAGTTCGTCCCATTTCTCCTTCGTCGCGACGCCGTGTTTAGGAACCTCGACAGCAACCCCCGCTTCATCGGCAGCCTGTTGGACGAGCTCATACACGGCGATACCCAGCGTATCCAGATCTTGGCAGTTCACTTCGATTGTGCCGAACTGGATATCTCGGCTTTTACAGATCCGGCTGATGTTATGGCAAACGGCCTTTGTGATCAGCGACTTGCCCGTTCCGGACGGGCCGTAGAGGAACAAATTTGGCGGTCGGTTGTCTCCAAGCGCAACACGGAGCATTTTGGTGACCTCCTGGAGTTGCTCGTCGCGACCCACAATGCGGTCCTCTTCGACGACGTAGTTAGGATCAAGTAGCGCTCGTTCTCGAATTAGCCCCTTCTGGTCATCAAACTCGAGAAGCATATCCTCGATCGACTGGGAGGGCTCCTCAGAATCAGAATCGCCCTTGGACTGTGAATCACCAGTTGTGACGTGAGACGTATTCGACAGCTCTGCTTGAGCCGTTGTCTCATCCTCCGGCGATCCCGACTTCTCTAAAGGATCATCGGAGTCGTCAATACCCATACGCACACTGATACCGCCCTGTATGAAAAAGGTTCCCCACCTCTATCGAAGTGTAATTAGACGTTTGAAACCGCACAATACCGTATTAATCGCGTGAGAACAGTGATAACGGGGTAACTACCAGTAGCCGGTGACGATGTGTTCACGATCGCACGCTCGAAGACACACACCCCTCTATCGATGTGTTCGATGTCTTCGCAGGGTGGGGTGATTTGCTGGCTGGTTCAACTGGCGTATTCGAGGTAGTCACGTCTTGTTCGTCTAAATCGAACGAACCGTGCTCTCGTATGTTCTGAACGATTCGTTCTATTCTCCTCATTCTCTCTTCTTCTCTTCTTCAACTAACACAAACACACACACCCCTCTATCGATGTGTTCGATGTGTTCTGACAGCATGTATTCTGTGGCTTTCACAACGACAGCTCTGTGCCGCTAGCTCCCTTACAATACCCGACGTATAACAGTTCAAGACGCCGATTTTGGGCTCTATCGACAATTACAGCTCAGATCTCACTAGTATCGCCTCGACGACGAGTGAGCGGAACACATCGATAGAGGGGTGTGTCTCTTTCGCCTCAAAGTGACGCCTGTTGTATGAGAATTTTACTCTAACCGTGATTCAACTTCTAGCTTATCTAACAGCACCGAACGTCGAGAACACATCGATAGAGGGGTGTGTAGTCCGCAACGTGCTAGCTGCTACACTCACATCTGGTGTTGTAATTTCATGAAGCCGCCGCGGCCGGTGATGTATTGCTCGACCGCGGGCCAGGACAGTTCTTCGAGTTTGTGTGTGTCAGTCATTGATCCTCGTGGTTGTCGCTCACTTTCTCGTCGAGGCGGTCGGCTTTGCGGTCGTCGGCTGTCCGTTTGCTAGGATTACCGTATCCGCCGCCGCCAGGAGTCCGGACTGTGATGGTTGTACCTGCCTCTACCTCTCGAGTAGTTTTGGCGGGTAACGGCTCACCATTAGCGAGGTTCTCACCCGCTGCCCCGGGCTCGCCGCCCGCAGCGCCCTGTGGACGACGACGACGGCGCTCAGTCAGCAATGAGACTACTGCCTCGGTCTCGATGGTTACTGACCGAACCAGTCCCAAGCCGCCGCGGTACTGCCCGTCGCCGCCACTACCCTCACGGAACCCGTATTGTTCGACTGTGAAGGGATACTCAGCTTCTAGTACCTCAATTGGTGTGTTTAGCGTGTTAGTCATCCCAACTTGGACGCCGTCCATCCCGTCTTTGTTGGGTCGTGCGCCGAATCCACCGCCGATAGTCTCGTAGTATGTGAACCCTCCACGATCGCGGTTCCCAATAATAACGTTGTTCATGGTCCCCTGCGATGCTGCTGGCACACGTTCAGGGGCAGCCTCGGCGAACGCCGCGAACACCACGTCGGTGAGTCGTTGGCTGGTTTCAACATTGCCCCCAACGACCGACGCCGGTGGTGTCGGATTCACGACCGTTCCCTGTGGAGCGGTAACAGTGATGTCGGCGTAACTCCCATAATTCGGGGGAATCTCGGGGTCAGTGATACACCGAACTACAAAGTACACCGCGCTCTTCGCCACCGACAGCGGTGCGTTCATGTTGCCGGCACACTGGTCGGCGGTCCCTGTGAAGTCAACTTCGACTGTGGCCCCATCGACGGTGATGGACACCCTAATCGGTATCTCTGCGTCGCTCACGCCGTCGCCCTCAAGCACATCATGGGCCTCATAAGTTCCATCGGGGAAAGCAGTCAACTCATCTGTCATCCGGGCCTGAGAATAGTTGATAACCGCGCCGAATGCCTGGTTGACTTGGTCGCGTCCGTGCTCGTCGATAAGCGAGCGCAATCGGTCTTCAGCACGATCGTGGGCCGCAAGCTGTGCGCGAAGGTCTGCTCGCCGTTCGGTCCTGTTACGTACGTTCGCTAAAATCATCGCCAGCAGATCCTCGTTCAGCTCGCCTCCGGAGCGGAGCTTGACCGCGGGGAGGCGTAACCCCTCTTGGTAAATATCAGTAGCGCCGGCGGGCATGCTCCCGGGAGTCATCCCACCCATGTCCGCGTGATGCGCCCGTGTTACGGCGTAGCCGATGACATCTGATTCTGTTGCGATTGGTGAGACAATCGTCACGTCCGGGAGATGGGTCCCTCCCTCGAACGGGTCGTTCAGGATGTACGCATCACCCGGCTCGGGATCCTTTGCGGTCACGGCGGCAACGGCGTCCGGCATCGCGCCGAGATGAACCGGAATGTGCTCTGCTTGTGCGACCATCCGGCCGTCAGCATCGAACAGCGCAGTAGAGCAATCTTGCCGTTCCTTGATGTTCGGCGAGTAGGCACTTTGTATAAGTACCTTCCCCATCTCCTCAGCAATGCTCTCAAGTTTATTTCGAAACACCTCAAGCGTCACTGAGTCGATACTTTCGGCTGTCGAGTCGTCAACCGTCATCGTTGTACCTCCGTGAGTGCGAGCGAGCCGTTCTTTTGTACAGTTGCCTCCCACTCGGGAGGAACAACAGTCGTGCTTTCGTCTTGTTCGAGCACGGCTGGGCCGTCGATTGTGGTCCCGCTCGTCGTTGGTCGACGGTAGACAGGAGTTGTGTACTCCGTACCGTTGAACACGGCAGTATGCTCTGCCACTTTCTCGAAGGTTTCTTCTGTGAGCTCAGTCGCAGAAGCGCTCCGTGGGATCGTCGCGGTGACTCGGAGATTTACCACTTCAACTGGTTCCTCGGCCGTATAGCCGTACACTCTCTTGTGGGCCGTCTCAAATGCGGTCCGAAGTACGTCAGTCTCGATAGGCTGCTCCACGTCGACCTCAAGTTCGAAGCTTTGCCCCCGGTAGCGGAGGTCAGCTGAACACTGAAGCGATATGTCACCTGCGCTGCGGTCGGACGGTAGTTCGGCCGTAAGTTGCTCGTACACCGTCTTAAGTTCTGTTCCCATTGTTTCCGACAGAGGCGTTTGATACGTTCGGACAGCGTCGTACGTCTCGTCGGCGTCGAGCAGACCGTACGCCGATAGCACGCCGCAAACGTGAGGAACAACGACGGTTCCGATGTCAAGATCATTCGCGAGCGCCGCGGCGTGTACAGGACCTGCACCGCCGAATGCGGCGAGACCGAACTCGCGGGGATCGTGTCCTCGTTCTACAGTGACTGAGCGGATCGCTCGAGTCATATTGGTGTTCGCAACGCGGAACACGCCTTCTGCGGCCTCTCGTGCGGAGTCGAGATCAGCTTCGTCCGCCAGTCGTTCAAGCGAATCAATAGCGGCATCCACGTCGAGCTTGAGTTCCCCGCCTAGTTGCGTCTCCTCGCTGAGATAGCCCAGCACGAGGTTTGCGTCCGTCACCGTTGGCTCTTTGCCCCCATGACCGTAGCAGGCAGGCCCTGGCTTCGAGCCTGCTGACCGAGGTCCTACGCGGAGTGCGCCACCAGCGTCGACCCACGCGATGCTCCCACCGCCAGCTCCAACAGTCGTCACATCAACCATCGGAACGCGGATTGGGTGGCCATCGATCTCACTTTCTGTGGTCCGCTCCACGCTGCCATCTCGAATGAGGCTCACGTCGCTCGACGTACCGCCCATATCGAATGTAACGAATCCCTCAAATTCGTCTTCTCCTACCGTTGTCCCATTTGCTCCAACGACGCCCGCCGCGGGACCAGATAGTACAGTTTGAACGGCGTGGGTACGAATCTCACTTGCCTCGGCGATTCCACCGTTGGACTGCATGATTCGGGGCTGAGGCAGCCCCAGATCGCTAGCACGCTCCGCTAACTGTCCGATGTAGGAGTCGATCACCGGCGTAACGTACGCGTCAACGGCTGCTGTTGATGTCCGCTCGTACTCGCGGAACTCGTTGAGAACCTCATGAGAGGCCGACACCGAGACATCGAGTGCCTCCCGAAGCCGCTTGGCTACGAGCTGTTCGTTGCTCGGATCAACGTATGCGTGAAGGAAAGAGACAACGATGCTCTCGACATTCCGCTCGCGTATTTGCTCTATAAGATCATCGATCACGTCCGCGTCGGGCACCGTTCGATCGCCCTCTATCGTTGTCCGCTCTGGAAGCTCGAACCGGTTCCGACGCTGTATCAGTGGTGTCGGCTTCTCAGCGTCAAGATCGTAGAGATCTGGACGCGTCTGCCGACCCACTTCCAGTACGTCACGGAAACCGTCCGTGGTCACGAGTGCCGTTTCGGCGCCGTCAGCTTCGAGCAGGGCATTGGTCGATACCGTCATCGCATGTGAGAAATCGGTGATCTCGGACGGGTCAATTCCTGCGTCCTTACAGGCCTGCTGGATCCCACGGATGACACCCTCGCTCTGGTCTGTCGTCGAGGGAACCTTTGTCGTTGTGAGCGTGCCCTCTGCGATGAGTACCACGTCGGTAAACGTACCGCCGACATCAACGCCGACGGCCGTCGTCATTGTTCCTCGCTCGACCGAGCACCGCCCCATCGATTTATGCCAACCATTGAGCGTCTGTCGGCCCGTGTGCCGTGCTTCATTGATATGTTGTACCAAGGATCTCTCCTAGAAAAGAGTAATTAAGATGGGAGCATACTCTGTGTAAGCTAACCCACGGCTAAAGCCGTGGGCTTTCAGCGTGGACTCCCGCTCTGGCCGACATTTCGGCAGGAGGGTCATACTCTCCATTCGCGTTCAGCGTCCCGCTGTTCAACCGCACGCCTACGGGTGCGCCTCCACCAGAGCCAGTTTGGTTCCGGCGGAGATACCGCAAGCCGATGTTCTTGGCGGCGTTGTAGTCGGCGTGGTTCTCGTACCCGCATTTCAGGCACTCGAACTCTTCGCCGTTACGGTTGTCGGGGTGCGTGAACCCACACGTCGAACACCGCCGTGACGTGTTCTTCGGGTCAATCTGCTCCACGTTGATGCCGTACTCGGCTGCTTTGTACTCGACGTACTCGAACAGGCGGTTGAATGCCCACTTGTGGCCCCACGACGCACCAGTGCGCTCACGGATGTCGGTCAAGTCCTCAAACGCTATCACCGAACAGCTGTACTCGCGGGCTTCAGCTACCAACTCGTTCGAGATGCGGTGGAGCGTGATTTTGAACCGACCTTCCTCTTTCCGACCGACCGATTGGATGTTCTCATGCGCCCACCGCGTGCCGTGTTCCTGTAAGTCACCACGCCGTTGCTCGTATTCGCGCCGCCAGTGGTCGAACTCGTCACCCGTCCAGAACGTGCCAGTCGAGGCAACTACAAGACTGTTCACGCCGAGGTCAACCCCGAGAACCGTTCCGTTCTCGGTGGCTGTCTGCTCCGCCGTGTCAGACTCCACTTCCATCTTGCAGTGGATGTGAAGCATCCAGTCGCTGTCCCGGTAGTGTAACTCCGCCCCTGTCGTCTCGTACTCATCTGAGAAGAGGTATTCCGCGTGGGGCGTGTCCTGTTCGTCGTCAGGAAGCACGTAGTCGGCTTCAATCCGTCCGTCTGTGGTGGCGAGGCTGACGTACTCGTCGTGGAAGGTGGCGGTGCGGTGGTCGTAGACGACGTGTGGACTGGTGAAGTGCGGCATCGACGCCTTCTTCCCCTGTTTCCACTTCTTGACCACGCCCTTACAGGCGTCAGCGGCCTTGTTCCGGGCGGCTTGGACGTGGTTGCTGTGTAACGCCGTCTCGTCGCGCACGTCTTCGTAGGTGTCGTCGTGGAGCGTAGTTTTGCTCGTGGTGACGTATTCGCCTTCGAAGGCGTGGCGAGTTACGTAGTTAGCGGCCCACAGGAACTCGTCGACGGTGTCTTCGATGAGTGCGGCGTCGTCACTATCCACGGCGAGTTTCACCGGAACAGTGCGCCGCTTCTCCATACATCATACGTACTGCCAATAATTCAAAACTATTGGGGAGTCGGCCCTGTCGTAGTCGGTGGATTGTTGCACGGAGCGTACGCGCTTCCTCCCACCCCTGAAGGGGTGGGTTTCCGCGCTGTTTCCGCTATGATTCGGCCAGAGCGGGAGTCCACGCTGAAAGCCCACGACTTTAGTCGTGGGTTAGCTTACTTTGATCCGACACCTCACGCCATACTCCGTCCGGGAGCCACGGGGCCGTAGAATTGCCCGTGGAATCCGAACGGGAGACGATGCGGGAGCTCGGCTCGGCCGAGTTCCCCGAGCGTCTCGGCGTTGAGACAGACCAACCGGGAGCGGTCTGCCTCGGGATCTAATACGACCGAGAGCAGCACCCCGTCGTCCTCGTTTTCTGCCTCAGGCGCGGGGACGAACAGCGGTTCGCCTGGATGAGTACCTGACTCGCGCCAGCGGTGGGCCGTGCCGGTGTCGACGTCCACCTTCGTGATATCTGTCGGTAGACTTGACGCTCCGTCAGTTTCGGCGAGGTAGACGTATCGGTGGGGTGTACCGTTAACCGCTCGGTAGTTGATCACTGGGAATTCAACTGGACCACGGTGGAGTGGCTCTCGAGTTGCCTCACCGCCGGACAACGGTACCGTGTACCGACACAGGTCGCCTCGTGGAAGGTCCGGATCGTCGCTCCGGAGGTTTGACAATGCGAGTCCGGTCACTGCTCGATCATCGTCGAACGCAACTACATCGACGACGAGCTCGCCATCACGCTCGAACGCGTTCGCGTGGTGATAGATGAACGCCGGTGACGCCGACGCGGTTGCCACGTGTTCACCGGTCGAGCGATCGAGGATGACGAAGCGGAGGGGCGTCGACAGTGGCTGAAACGCGTCAAGGAACGTCTCCTTCGTTACGGTACCTTTGAGGAGCTGCGTGGTATCCAGCCCGTACGCGTTTACCGTCACGACGACGTGCTGGCCGGTCACAGCGAAGGAATGAATGTACGGTGCCTCATCGAACTGAAGCCGACTCAGTGGGGTCGGCGTCCCACCGTCTCTCGGCCGCTTGAACACCGTATACACCGTGTTGCGACCATACGACACCCCCAGATTGATGAACTCTTCCGCGACAGGGTCGTAGTGAACATGAGCGAGAGTCAAATCGCAGTCCAATCCAGCCGTGAGATCGATTCGCCCCGTCGTTTCGAGCGTGTCAGGGTCGAACGTCAGTGCTGTCGGTGACTCAGTAACCGCCGCGAATTCGTCGCCGAACCGCTGGATACCGATGACTGGGTTGTCCGGAAATGTCCCATCGAGAACTTGACGCAGTCGTGTCCAGACCGATCGATCGGGAGGTGTTCCTGGGAACGGGGTTCGGACGCCGCCATGATCCTGTGCGAATGCGTAATCCCGGCTCTGGACAAATTTGTTCGCGTACCTAACCTCACCGTTGTCAATCCGAAAGCGCCGGAGCATGGCGAACGGGTCGAACCAGTGTCGCAGCCCTGTGTCGCCGGCCTCGAACTGTCCCGGCCCGTTCCCGATGAGATCCCCAGAGAGCCAGTCTGGAAACTCTCCGGTAGTGGGTAACTGTTTGTCCTCAATCTCTTCACGCTGCGTGCGGAAACCGGCGCGATAATCTCTGTGTTCGCTCATACGACCCATTGGAACTGATGTGGCCTATTATCATCGGTAGTTGTGTAGCTCAACCGTGGCGCTGCGAGCAGCATCTCATATCTAATGCGAATCTACTAACTGCCTAAATTTAAACGAACCCTCATAACAAACAGAACCACGATATGCTAGCTTCGCGTTGGTTGAAATCAAGCTAGATATCTCTCACTTATGCCAATAGATAGCCAACGTACACTTGACAGTCTACATACTATATGTCGTTTGTTCGCATGTAGGCCTCAGGAGTCAACACTGTAGCTAGCAATAAAAATGAAATCGTCGGAATGGTCTCTGCGACAGATCTCACGGCGCAGCTAACATACGTGGGTAGCAGTGGAACTGACTGATTGGATGAACTTGCTGTCGTTCGCCGTCTGACTACTAGCTCCGTGTATCTAAGACTATTATCTAAGATACAAAACTAAGACCTTTACCTGAGACTTGTGCCTACGCTTCCTACTGGAATTCTAACTCAACGGCTGCTGCGACGCTCTCCAGCAACGTCATCCGAAACTTGGCCCGGTTATTTGAAGCGGCCAGCTCACGAAGTCTCAATGGTCATCGAGTAGACAATCGTACGCTGCGGCAATTGGATAGTTCCATCCACGCCCGAGTGCCTTCTGTGTGATACGAAGTGGCGGTGGAGTTTGCCGTCGTTTGAATTCGGCGTGTGTAGTCCGTCTAAGTGCTTCGTCAACAACGTGGTCGGGATATTCCTCTCGTATCGAACTGATGGTTTCGCCTTCCTCGATATACTGTTCAAGAATAGGATCCAGTACCTCATACGCTGGGATTTCCTCTTCGTCGGCCTGCCCGGAACGAAGCTCTGCGCTCGGCTCTTTCTCAATTACAGACGTTGGAATCACAGGCGATGATCCTGCTGAGGAAAGTGTCTCGTTGAACACACCAGCTAACTCGTAGACCAGCTGTTTGTAACAATCACCGAGTGGAGCAAGCGCGCCTACGGCGTCGCCGTACAGCGTACAGTAGCCGACTGCGGCTTCGCTCTTATTATCTGGGGTGAGCACGAGCGCATTACGCTGGTTCGCTATTCCCATGAGGATAGACCCACGGATTCGCGCTTGGATGTTCTCAGCAGCAACACCAGTGAGCGATGCGTTGTTCGCATCAAGCGTCTGGGAGATGTCCTCCACTGCCGATCCGATAGGGATCACATCGAACTCGATGCCTAAGTTTGCCGCTACCGTCTGAGCGTCGGCGATGCTCTGTTGGCTTGTGACCTCACTTGGGAGAGACACGGCATAGACGTTCTCTGCGTCGAGTGCCGCTACTGCGAGCGCGGCCGCGACTGCGGAATCAATCCCACCTGATAACCCAACTACGGCTTCCTCAAACCCGGTTTTTTCGAAGTAATCCCCTACGCCGAGCGTGAGTGCTTTGCGGGCCTGCGTAGCGCGGGTTTCAGTATTACCTGTCGGAACTGTTGCGTCTCCGCCGACCGAAACGTCCACGACAGTAGTGCTAGACTCGAATCCTGTCAACTGCTCGTGGACCGCTCCATCAACAGCGACCAATGAGTGTCCGTCGAAGATCAACTCGTCATTCCCACCGACTTGATTAACAAACACAACCGGACAGTCTGTCTCAGCAGCATGCGTTGCGAACCGGTGTTCACGTCGAGACGGTTTCTCGAGACTGAATGGGCTCGCAGAAAGCGTAATAATAAGATCCGCTCCGCTCGCAGCTGTGTCCTGTAGCGGACTCTCGTCGTGGCGGCGTGTCCCGGTTACGACGGCATCCTGCCACGCGTCTTCACAGATCGTGAGTCCAATGGCGGTGTCCGCGATATCTACGACTACTGGGTCGGTCCCGGGCTGGAAGTACCGATGCTCATCGAAGACATCGTATGTCGGCAGTAACCGCTTGTGGTACGTTTCACTCTTCTTTCCATCGCGGAGCACGATTGCGGCATTGTGGATCGGCGCACCGCTGTCACGCTCGGTTCTGACCGCAGCGCCGACGATTAACGGTGGCCCGTCAGTGGTTTCTAAAGCCAGATCATTGAGAGCTGCTTCTTGAGCATCAAGTATCTCTGCTCGGTGGAGTAAATCACGCGGTGGATACCCAACTATCGAGAGTTCAGGTGTGACAACGAGATCAGGCTCAGTATCCGCCAGCTGCCTGTACTCCTTGGTGATCTTACCGAGGTTCCCGTCTACATCACCGATTACAGGGTTGTGTTGTATGACTCCTACTTTGAGCTGCTCTTTCATCTCTATAACAATATGTTGGGCGCACGGTAATAAAAACAGATCTAATATGAGTAACCGATCATTTCCGTTTGATCAATGAACGGGGGTCTGTCGGAGCAATTTCAGATTCGAGTTCACCAAGCGACATCACCTCTCGCGACCGAGACAGGACAGACATGACCGACCGTGTGTCCGGCCTGTACCGTTCCTCATATGCTTTGAGCTGGCGTGGAATCACTGAGCCTGATCCCGTGCGCGGTAACTCTCGTAGCGACGGCAGCCGGGACTGACCACACTGTATCGGTTGGCACCGCCATCCCATCGATCGCAAGACAGACCAGTTCTCCCCGGCCGCGACGCGCCGCAACGACAAACTCAAATCGACGAGAGCGGGCGTCGACCGCCGTCACGTGGATTGTCGAGAGACTATTGGCACTCTCCCACGTTGTCGTGTCGACGACGCTGAGTTCGCCTGCTGGTGTTACGACTGACGAGCCACAGGCCGGACAGGACCCCTCATGCGGTGTCGTTCCAAGATACCCATAGTCAGTGTCACATGCGAAGCAGTGTTCCATCGTTCGTTATGAGCGACGGGATAACACTGTCTCTGCGATGTTTGCCTTATTAGAACACGCCGGGCAGGCAACTACGTCACCGCCGTCCAACCCGAACACGGTCACAAACTGTTGTGAGACGTGTGCTCCGCAGTGTGCGCACTCCGGCATTAGATCACCCTAGCGAGCCCTCCATCTCGAGTTCGACGAGGCGGTTCAGCTCGACGGCGTACTCGATCGGCAGTTCCTCCGTGATCGGCTCGATGAACCCGGAGACGATCATCTGTTTGGCGTCGTCGTCGTCGAGCCCGCGCGACTGGAGGTAGAAGATGTCCTCGTCGCCGATCTTCCCGACGGTTGCTTCGTGAGCGACGTCGACTTTCGACTCGTTGATCTCCATGTACGGCATCGTGTCAGACGTCGACTCGTTGTCGAACATCAGCGCGTCGCACTCGACGGCCGTCGAGGAGTTTTCGGCGCCGTCCGCGATGTGGACGAGCCCGCGGTAGTTGGTGCGGCCGCCGTCCTTCGCGATCGACTTCGACTCGACGGTCGACTTGGTCTCGGGCGCGTTGTGGTACACCTTCGCGCCGGTGTCGATGTCCTGGCCCTCGCCCGCGAAGGCGATGGTGATGTGGTTGTCGGAGGCACCGCGGCCCTTCAGGATCGTCGAGGGGTACAGCATCGTCGCCTTCGAGCCCATCGAGCCGGAGATCCACTCCATGCGCCCGCCATTCTCGGCGATGGCGCGCTTCGTGTTGAGGTTGTACGTGTTCTTCGACCAGTTCTGGACGGTCGAGTACTGGACGTGGGCGTCCTCGTCGACGAAGACTTCGACACCGCCACAGTGGAGATTGAACTTCGAGTACTTCGGGGCCGAACAGCCCTCGATGTAGTGGACCTCGGCACCCTCCTCGGCGATGATGAGCGTGTGCTCGAACTGGCCCATCCCCTCGGAGTTCATCCGGAAGTACGCCTGGACCGGCATGTCTACCGTGGTGTTTTCGGGGATGTAGACGAACGAGCCGCCCGACCAGATGGCGCCGTGAAGCGCCGCGAACTTGTTGTCGCTCGGGGGGACGCACTTCGTCATGAAGTGCTCGCGGACGAGTTCTTCGTGTTCTTGGACAGCCTCGTCCATGTTACAGAAGATGACGCCCTTCTCTTCCCACCGCTCCTGCATGTTCTGGTAGACGACCTCCGACTCGTACTGCGCGCCGACGCCCGAGAGCGCGTTCTTCTCCGCCTCCGGGATGCCCAACTTGTCGAAGGTATCTTTGATGTCATCAGGGAGCTCGGTCCAGTCGTCGACGCCCGCCCGCACGTCGACGTCCGGCCGAATGTAGGGGACGATCTCGTCGACATCGACCTCGCTCAGGTCCGGCTGGCCGGGCCAGTCGGTCGGCATCGGCATCTCTTGGAACTGTTCGAGGGCCCGCAGGCGGCGCTCCAGCATCCACTCCGGCTCGTCTTTGTCCTCCGAGATGACGCGCACCGTCTCCTCGGTAAGGCCCTTTTCGCTTTTGAAAGCGGACTTCTCCTCTTTCTTGAATTCGAAGCGGGCCTCGGTATTTGTCTCTTTGAGATCGTCTTGTTTTGAACTCATCAAAGTAATCTTTAGACACCACGAACATAAGCGTGGTGCGCTTAGACACTCTTTTGTAACTTAAAATGGTTTCTTTAACGAAAGAGAACAACCTTGCGAGATTTAATTTGGTTTCTCTATCTGGCAGAATTTAACATGTGGCGAGAGAGATATCCTGTACAGTCTCAACCACGGTCACTCGTTAGCGAGAACGACTTGGCAGCACTGAATAGCCGCCTCAATATGGCGATCGGCAACCAAATCATCTGTTTCGTCAGCCGACTCAAGCAGTGTGGCAACCTGACGAACCCGCTTTTGCCTGGTTTGCGTGTCAAGACCGTCACTGGCAGCGTCGCGGGCGACGGCTTCAGCTTCCCCGAGCCATCGGTTCGTTGCTGGCGGCACTGGGCGGTCTGCGGTCGCAGTTAGGTGTGTCGCCAGTGCGTCGACCGCGGCCCGTGGCTCGGTCGGGATTTCTATTTCGTCAGTCATCGTTAGCGTATTGGCACCCACAGTCAAGAATTGTGGCCATAACTACCCTCCAAATGTTTGAGCACGACCGTTGCTAGCCCACAGCGGGGTACAATTGTCTTCGAAAAAATCGCTGTAGCGCAGTTGAACCTGGTGTGCTCAATGCATCTGAGCCCAATCACCCACGCCCGGCAATCAAACTGAATTGTACTATTCCAATTCTATTGGGTAAGGTTTATGTGACAGCCCTCACCACCAGATGTTGCGGTCAAAATCGAGAGGCACCACATATGGGGTTAAGACCATGGAGGATTAAGCAGTGACAACTATGAACTGCCCGGACTGCGGGAACGAGCGAACACGCGTCATCGATACAGGGGCCAGTACCGACGGAACCTCCGTCCGACGACGCCGCGAGTGTCAACGCTGTTCGTTCCGCTTTACGACCTACGAACGTCCGGAGTGGGAATCCCTCCAAGTGAAAAAACGCGACGGAACCATCGAACCGTTTGACCGACAGAAACTCCGCGCAGGGATCGAGCGAGCCGTTGAGAAGCGAGATGTGACGGAGACAACAGTGACTACTCTCGTTGACGATATCGAGAGCGAACTACAAGATCAAGAGGCACGGATCGTCTCTTCGAGTCTCATCGGCGAACTCGTCTCCGAGAACCTCCGCACGCTCGATAAGATAGCTTACATTCGGTTTGTCTCCGTTTACAAAGCATTCTCTGAGCCGCAGGAATTCTTGAGAGAACTTGATGCGGTCCTGGATGCAGAACTTGATGACTTCGACGCCTCGGACGGTTCACTATGATACAACCATACGCAGATCAAACGAATGCTCGGTCAATCCCTGACCGGACGAGCATGGCCCAGGTCCAGACGCACAGAGAACGACGGCAACAGAAACCACCCAACAGAGAACGATTCCTCCAGAGTACGTACCAATGACTGAAAGCAAAACCACAGGCGGAGAGTCAGAGACTGACATCTTCTCCGAACGAACGCAGCTCAAACCGTACGAATACCCCGACGTTCTTGAGTACAAAGACGCGATACGGAACAGCTACTGGGTTCACACGGAGTTCAATTTCTCAGGAGACGTCCAAGACTTCAAAGTCAACACGACTTCTGCCGAGAAGGCCGTTATCAAGCGGACAATGCTGGCCATCGCGCAGATTGAGGTCCAGGTCAAGACATTCTGGGCAGACATCTACGACGAGATGCCCAAAGCAGAGGTCGGGAACGTCGGCATGACCTTCGCAGAGAGTGAAGTCAGACACATGGACGCGTACAGTCACCTCCTCGACATCCTGGGGATTGCGGAAGACTTCGAGGAGGTGACCGACGTCCCCGCAATCGAGGAGCGGATTGACTACCTCGACGAGTATCTTGAGAAGAGCGAGAGCGACGACACACAGGAGTACGTGATGAGTCTCCTCCTGTTCTCTACATTCGTTGAACACGTCTCGCTGTTCTCGCAGTTCCTCATCATGACGAGCTTCGACAAACACGAAAAGAAGTTCAAGGGGATCGCAAACGCCGTCGAGGCGACCAGCAAGGAAGAGCAGATTCACGGGCTATTCGGTGTCGAACTCGTGGAGACGATTCGCGAGGAGAATCCGGACCTCTTCGACGAAGACTTCGAAAAAGAGGTCCAAGCCGCCTGTCAGCAGGCGTTCGAGGCTGAGATGAAGATACTAGACTGGATCTTCGGTGAGGGTGAACTGGAGTTCCTTCCCCGGGCGCACGTCGACGCATTCCTCCGGGATCGGTTCAATCAGAGCCTCGAGAACGTCGGTGTCGAGCCGATATTCGACCCGGACGATGACCTGCTCGAGGAGACCCGGTGGTTCGATGAGGACATCATGATGACGAAAGATAACGACTTCTTCAGCAAGCGGTCGACCACGTACAACAAGCACTCGCAGAGCGTTACCGCAGAGGACATGTTCTAACGATGGCACAAACAGAACCAGCACTCGACGAGGTACAACAGCAGCACGAGGAACCGTTCTATTGGCTGAACGAGGATAGCAGGGCATTCCTCAACGAGGGGTACCTGCTTGAGGGCGTCACAGCCGAGGAAAGGGTCAGAGAGATCGGAGAGCGGGCTGAAGAAATCTTGGATGATGACGGCTTTGCGGACAAGTTCTATGACTACATGAGTCGGGGTTTCTACAGCCTCGCGAGTCCAGTGTGGTCGAACTTCGGTCTGGACCGAGGCCTGCCCATCAGTTGCTTCGGTAGCTACATGGCGGACAGCATGGAGAGCATCCTCTACACACAGGCCGAAGTGGGCGAGATGACCAAGTTGGGCGGCGGGACCAGCGGGTACTTCGGCGAGATCCGGCCCCGAGGCAGCCCGATCACGAACAACGGCAAGAGCAACGGGAGCTATAGCTTTACCGAGCTGTTCGACACGATCATCAACGTTGTCAGCCAGGGAGAGACGCGGCGCGGACAGTTCGCGGGGTACATCGACATCGAACACGACGACTTGGACGAGTGGCTCAACATCAAGACCGAGGGCGACCCTGTACAGGACATCTACTACGGCGTCATCATTGGTGACGACTGGTTCCAGGCGATGGTCGACGGCGACGAGGAGAAGCGAGAGACGTGGGCAGAGATCATCGAGACGCGGATCAACATCGGTGTCCCGTACATCATCTTCCGGGACAACATGAACGACGGGAAGCCACAGGTATACAAGGACAAGGGCTACGAGATCAACGCTTCCAACCTCTGTACCGAGATCGCGCTGCCCGCCACGCCGGACGAGAGTTTCGTCTGTTGTCTCTCGTCAATGAACGCGCTCCATTACGACGAGTGGAAAGACACCGACGCAGTAGAGACGCTGACGCGGTTCCTCGACGCCGTCATGGAGGAGTTCATCCAAGAGGCGGAGGGGACGCAGTTCATGGAACGGCCAGTGCGGTTTGCGAAACGGCACAGGGCGATCGGCATCGGCGTCCTCGGCTGGCACAGCTACCTCCAGAGCGAGATGATTCCGTTCGACAGCATGGAGGCGATGGAAAAAAATGAGGAAATCTTCCGCACCATCAAGGAGCGAAGTTACGAGGAGAGTCGTCGGCTCGCCGACGAGTTCGGTGAGCCGGAGGTGCTCGACGGCTACGGTCGCCGGAACGCAACGACGATGAGCGTGGCCCCGACGAAATCCAGCAGCGTCATCCTGGGGCAGGTCAGTCCGAGCATTGAACCACTAAAATCGAACTACTTCGTCCGTGACGGTGCGAAGCTCAAATCGACGCAGAAGAACCGATTCCTCGAGGGGATACTGAAACAGCGAGGCAGAGATGAGCGTGAAGTCTGGGACAGCATCGCACAGAACGACGGGAGCGTCCAACACCTCGACTGCCTAACCGACGAGGAGAAGGAGGTGTTCAAGACCTTCGCCGAGATTCCACAGATGGCGATCATTAACCAGGCAGCGCAGCGGCAGAAACACATCGACCAGGCACAGAGCTTGAACGTCTCAATCGATCCGAGCGAAGTGAGCGTCAAGGAGATCAACCAGCTCTACATCGAGGCTTGGAAAAAAGGGGTGAAGAGTCTCTACTACCAACACAGCGTCAACGCCGCACAGAAGTTCAGCCGAGATATCCTCGAATGTAAGGCCTGTGAGAGCTGATACCCCGGCAGCCAGTATGAGTTAGCCGAAACCACGCATCACAGCCCTGCGATATCCGCTGTGACATCCTCCTCGCCGTAAACGGCGGGATTCTCGCCTGAAAAATGGGATTTCAACAGAGCCACAGAGAGTCAATCCTGCTGGGAAAGATCTCCAAGAGCAGTCACAGTATGCGGGCTGGTATCGATAAACACTGCCCCGTCGGCGAGGACTGGTTGAGACCAGATCGTTCCACACGCAAAGTCGTCACCGAGAGTATAGTGCCAACGCCGTGTTCCATCGATCCGCTCAAACGCAACGACTGCTGGACAACCAAGCGATTCCATGAACACTGGTGCGACGACGCTTTCGCGCCCAACTGCGAGTGGGCCGCGGACAAAATGTCGGGTCGGATTTCTCGACAGAGACCACTGCCTGCCGCCGTCTGGCACCGAAACCGCTGCGAGACCGGATTCGGAAAGCACGAAAGCGGTACCATCGTCAACGGCGATACTGCGAACCCGTCCGTGCGGAAGCTCTACAGATGCTCTCTGCTTTCCGTCGCTATGATCATAGACACTAATATCGGCTCCCTCACCGATTAGGACACCACTCGTCACACAGACATGCGTCGAATAGCGGTCAGTATCTGCGATTCCTTGCTGCCAGATCAACTCCCCGGTGTCTATTTCAAGACAGCGTAGAACTTCTTCACCTGTCTTAGATGTTCCAGTAACATATACGTGATCGTCAAATACTGCTAGTCCACGTCCGCCGCCTCGCAGTACAGAATCTCGCCATTTGATCTCGCCTGACTCGGCCGTAACGGCGATAATGTAGTACTTCTGACCGTGCGTAAAATCAATCAGCCCGATCTGTCGATCTGGGACGACCGTCGTCGATATCGAAGATACATGCCCCGGAAGCTTTCGTTGCCACCGCTCACTGCCGTCGGCAGTACTGAACGAATAGAGCCTCCCCCGGGTCGCAACTAACAACTGATCATTGATGATGCCTCCTGAGACACCAACCGGTTCCGTATCGTCAAGGTCGTGATCGAGGGCTGTTTGCCACCTGTGCTCGCCGGTTTGAGCATTGAGTGCGGTAAGGCCATCGTCATCGTCAACAGTATATACGGTTTGATCAGCCACTACCGACAGCATCTGGCCACTGCCACCGCCCCACGCTAGATTTCCGCGTTCAGGGACTGTGACATCGGATGTAGCCGTTTTCTGGGCATCACATCGTGACTGGTTCCATCCACTGGTCGGTGCTGTCGGCAGTGATCGGTCAGGGGAGGCAAGGCATCCGGAGGCCCCACATACACCAGCCATGGACGCGAGCACTCTACGACGGGTCCAGCTCATATCCCGACCTAACCGGGCTCGAAATTAATTGTTCCAACGTACTTCTGTGGCCGAAACAGTCCCCGATTTGTCTTGCCAACACGTTTCTCACAGTTTCGGAGGATAGGCCAGTTTCAGGTCGAATTAGCATCAATTCGTGGTGATTCTCAGCGTTCCAAGATCAATTTTGAATCATTGCTCTCGAACTGCCAGACGAGCGTACGAAATTGTGTGGATTTTGGCGCTGCTGGATACGGTTGTCACTCTTGAGCGGCGGACCCAGCGAGATCTCAGCGGGTTAGTCGTGTGGCTCTGTTGAAATACTCAACGGTTGATAGTTTCACAACCCTGATCGCTCAGTACCGGATCTCTATGGATCGATGTGGTGTACCGCTTCAGGAGACAGGAGTCGGTAAGTGGGCAACGCAACCCACCCGTTTGGGAGAACACGAACCTTGTCTTGGTGAAGCACCTTCTCTTGTTCCAAATCCCCATACACGGTCGCGTTTTCGTAATCAACTAAGAGTTGATCCGGGAGTTCATCAGGTACGAAGACCATGTTTGACGGACCGTTCCTGCGAGCATAGTTCCTGTCACAAGCCGAGATACGGTCGCTTTGGGGCTCTCATCAATCGACTATTTCATGCGAAAAATGTTTGAAGAATAGGATTTCAACAAAGCCATCTTGATGCGTTCTTTTCACTCGACATCATCCATACAGTCTTATTCGAGAGGTACACCAGACGATACAAATCCGCACGCAACCGAGAACGACTATGATCGAGTCGCTCCTCCGGATTGACGTCGTCCTCTTCGTCCTCATCGGCGTGCTGGGCGGCGCACACTGTATCGGGATGTGCGGTCCACTTGTGACGATGTACTCGAAACAGATGACGCCGCAGCCCGATGGCGGGACGGTGACAGCCAACGACGGGCGTGCCGGTCATCTCACGACCTACGAGGTTCGCCAGCATTTCCTGTTCAACGTCGGCCGGGCGACGACGTACGCGATTCTCGGGGCCGTCTTCGGCGCGCTCGGGAGCGTCGTATTCGTTACCGCTGACCAGCTGACACCGATCGCCGATCTCCTGCGAGGTGTTGTCGGTCTTGCGGTCGGAGGGTTCATTGTGGCGACGGGCGTTCGGTACGTCATCGGTGGAAGCGGAGGCGATATTCGCATCCCTGGCGTCCAGCGCGTTACGTCGTGGCTCGCAGCGAGAGTTCACCGACACGTGAACAGCCCGAGTATTGTCGGGCTGGGAGCCGTCCACGCGTTTCTCCCCTGCCCGATGCTGTATCCCGCGTATCTGTTCGCCTTCGCGAGCGGCTCCCCGACCACAGGGGGAATCGCTCTCGGTGCCCTTGGCATCGGGACGATTCCGGCAGTTTTCCTCTATGGGACGATTATCCAGTCGATCGACGTCGCCCACCGGCGACGCGTTCATCGGCTACTCGGTGTGGTGTTCGTCGTGCTGGGGTACGTGCTGCTTGCGCACGGATTGATGGCACTCGGTGTTCACCTCCCACATCCGATGTTCCCGCATTACCAGCCCCTCGGTGGCGCAATGGGGCACTGACCGAGCACTGGATCCTTTTCGCTGGCTCGATACAGGCGACGCGCTCCATTGACCTTCTCCCCCGCCTGAAGACGCGGGAATCCCACCACGGGATTTCAGGCCGAGAGCGGCCCTGCGGTTTCAAGACGCATTCGTTCTACGCGTCCCTTGCTGGGTTTCAGCATCGGCTTGGGTGTCTTGTGGGGCGGTCAAACGCCCCCCATCCTCAGCCGAGTCATCGTCATCTCTGTGTTCTCTCGAATGGCTCCCTCCGCTGAGGTAGCGGTCTGCGATGTTTGTCGCGCCGTTCACGTCCGCTTGGTACTCGCCCATCCAGCAAGCGTCGTTCGTACACCTAAACGTCGCCTGTCGCGGGCGGTATCCTACCTCACCGCACGCGTGGCACTCCCTCGACGTGTTACGCGGATTCACCGTCTCGACGGGGATTCCCTTCTCGACGGCCTTGTACCGTATCTGCGCGTGGAGCTTGGCGAATCCCCATCCGTGGAGACGCCGGTTCATATACACGCCGTAGTCCATCGACTCCCGTATGTACGTCAGGTCTTCCAGAACGAGAACGGGATTCTCGACGGACCCTGCGTACTCCACGACATCGCGGGTGACGCGGTGGAACACATCGTCTATCTGGTTCCACAGGTCGTCACCGAATGACTCCGCGATACGCTCGCTTCCACGCGTCTGGAGACGACGCTTGGCGGTGAAGTAGGTCTTGCGGAGCCGACGAACGGTCTTTCCTTCGTCGGCCCACAGTTCGGGCGCGGTCGGAGAACCGTAATCGTCGCGGTGACACACCGTGACGAGTGACGCTTCCCCGATGTCCACTCCGATAGGCGTCCGTTCTTCGGCAGACACCTCGGAAGGCTCCTCGACATCGCGGGTGGCGGTGACGTGGAGATACCACGTTCCGTTCCGCTCGAATAGCCGACTCTCGCCCATTTCCGCGTCACCAGCGTTCAACGCTTCGAGCCAGTCCCGCTGTTCGGGGTTCGGCTGTGCTGGCATCCAGAGGTGATAGTCCTCGTGGTGCGGAATCTTGACATACCACTCAATAGTGTTCTCGGGCTTGTGGTCGAGTCGGAGCCCCTCATTAGTGAAGCGCACAGGGTGGTCGTCGTGTAGGTCGCCCGCGTTGTAGGTCGTCGTGAGTTGCGGGACTTTTGAGTGCGTTCTTTGCGTATCCGCTCCGACCGAGAACATCGGGAAAGAAACCGCCGTGGCCGTCGACAAGGAGAGCGTCGGGCAATCGAAACCCGTCATGTCAGCGTTGATTCCTCACGACTAACCGGCTGAGACCTCGCTGAGTCTGCCGTTCGAGAGTGACAACCCTATTCAGCAGCGCCAAAATTCACGCAATTTCATACGCTCGTCTGGTAGTTCGAGAGTAATGATTCAGAATTGATCCCAGAACGCTCCAAATCACCACGAATTGATGCTAATTCGACCTGGAACTAGCTTATCCTCCGAAACTGTAAAACTTCTCGACCTATACAGTAGTTAAGACTGGCCGTCTCAATGTCTACGATTCTCGAACTGCTTCGACGAGTCTACGGACGAAGTATCTCCTTCAGCGTTTTCACCACTTTCACACCTAACTCTCATTACGGTTGACACCGTATTTCTGCTCAATAATGTCCATCGACCGGGATACCTTCGAGAAGACGAGCGAGGACGAACTCGAGGAACTCTCCGTCCCGGATCAGGTCCTCGGATTTCTCGCCGCCAACGATGATCGCGCGTTCAAGGCTCGCGAGATCGCCTCTCAGATCGGTCTCGATGAGGGCGCGGTCAGCACCGCGCTCTCGAGACTGAAGGGCCGCGATCTCGTTGAACACAAAGCGACGTACTGGGCGATAACCGACGACACGGAGCGACTCGACGGATACAGCGGGTACGAACGGGCGACCGCCCTGTTCAACCAGCGACTCGGTACAGAGGACAAGGAGTCCTGGCGCGAACACGCACCCGAGGAACCGCATCCGAGCGTCGAGGACGAATAGTGACCGACGGAGAGAGACCAATTTTCGAGCGTGGCGACGTCGTCTACGGGGATGATCCGTTCAAAGGCGAGGAAGATGCTCGGCCCTGGCTCATTCTCCTGAATCATAAAGGCCGTCCGTTCCACGGGGAGCAGTATATTGCGCTCACGTTGACGTCGAAATCCTGGATGGACGGCCTGATCGACGTTCCTGGTGAGAGTTGGCTTCGTGGTGGGACCCCGGATGAGAGTCAGATTGTCCCGTGGGGAGTACAATCGATCGACCACGAGGATATCGACTTCTGGCAAGGTCGCCTTGACAGCGATCTCGTCGACGAGGCGGTTGCTGCGCTCGTCGAAGAACTACACTAATAGACCCAACTGAAGATGAGACCAACTATCTCAATGTTACGGTCACAGCTTCAGAAGGTGGAACCGATATGTTCCTTTCCTTCGACGTCAGTACGGGGTGAGTCACCCGTTCAGTATGTCTGCGTGCCGACCGCACGACTCTCCGGTATTGTTGTATGCTGTTCTGCGAGCGTAGCAGATACGGGGACCAATTTAGTATCTACCACTTGTAATTTTAGAATAGCAATACAAAATGAGCAAGGATAACGAAAACGGTCGTGAAAATTCGAGGCTTCGGGTGGTTGGGCAGAAACGAGATATGCTCTTGGAGAGGGTCTACGATACCACAAAATTCGCAGATCTCGACAAGAAAATACGCGAACGAGGATACGAGGAGACAGAATCTATCGTTCAGCGCGGTATACGTCCGGAAGATCCATTCGATTTCTACCAAGTTATCCGCCACTATACTAACGAGGACGACCGAGCAATAGCCACGTGGATTGGCCTAGACCCAGAAAAAGTTGACAGCGGTGAGGTATCGTATGATATGATAGAGGAGCTGGACGAGATTCAGGACCTAGAAAGGGATGTACAGGAACTATACCCGCTCATTGTTGCCTTTCTGAATGATGAGGGAATCGGATTTCGAGCAACCAGTACTGGTATTGAAGAAAATGAGTTAGATAACAGTATTCTTCGAAACGCGCTCAAAGAATCGTTCCGGACATCCAGAGAGGAAGAATAGGCTTTGTTAAAATCCTCTTCTTCAGATACATTATCACCTGAAACAGCCGGTCGATGGGAACTGCGAACTGATCGGCCCGCGCAGTCCCAGAGGGATCTTTGAGCCGATGTGTTATTCAGGTTGTACACTTAAAAACAGGCATGATCGGTACAGGAACCCTTATTATCGCAATTACGTTCACCGTTGTGATGATGCTGACTTTAGCTATGCTGCTACGATTGCTGAAGAATTCTCGTGGGCTGTGAGTCCCCTGTATTGAGCACTGTCGAGTGGGTGATTCACCAAAGTAGCTTTTGTCGTCAGTTATAGTAGCGCTGTCCGATGACACCGACACAATCCTCTCGACGTGCTGTGTACCGTCGCATCGCCCAGACGTCCTACTACGACTGGCCAGCCTATCATGCGACGCCCCTCTACGACCGGAGTTCAACAGCCGGCCTTGCTGAAGATGTCCGGGTCCTCGCGACCGTCTGGTTCGACCACGACGCCCACGACTCTATCGAAGCGTTCGTCGCTCACTGGCCGCTAGCCTACGTCGAATTCGACGCTCACGACCGCTACACTGGGAGCACGACGTACGAGATGGAGGTGCTATTCCGTGGGTTTCTCCTCAAGGAACTCTACGGGTGGGACTACGAAACGGCACTCTGCTCGTATCTGTAAGACCGACCCTCTCTCCGCCGTCGCCTCGGGTTCGAGACTGTGCCCGACCAGTCGACGCTCTGGCGGAGTTGGCACTATCGGTTCACCTCCGACCTCCGCGAGTGTATCGAAACTGCCGCGCGGACGATCCTCTTCAAAGCGTCCGACGCTGGGGTCTCGGTTCCACGGACCCCGCCGCGTACAATTCCGCGTCGCCAGACCGATGACGACGAGACGACCGGCCCATCTGCGTTCGAGCGCAAACAACAGCTCACGACTCACGTCAGCCACCTCGTCTATCCGGTGTTTTCGCTCGACCGCGCGAGTGGTTGTGCTATCCACGAGAACGCGTTTTGGAACCTACAAACGTATCTCGGCCTTCAAGAGAACCTCGCCGCCAATGAGGGCGCCCGCAGCTTCCGCTACGACACGACACGCGAGCGGACGCCTCTCGGTCATAATCATCGAGACCAGATACGATCCCTGTCTATCGAGCGCATCCGTGAGATGTATCGCGGGGCTGCCCAGCGACTCGTCAATCGGACGGCCCAGATGCGAAGCCTGTACCAGCGCAGCTGTATCGCTATCGACACGACGGAAGCCGACCCGTTCACCGGTGACCGGACGGGCCACAAAGACGAGATTATCGGCACGAAAGAGAAGACCGCCGAGTACGCCTATCAGTGGGCGACCGTCCAGCTCGTCGGTGATTCCGTACCACTGGTTCTTGACGCACGTCCCATCCGGAAGGGTGACACCCGCCTAGAGATCGTCGAGGATCTCCTCGACTCGGCAATGGATCTCGTCGACGTTGACCGCGTGTTCATGGACCGAGGGCCTTCAGACCTATAGATTCTATATATCGAAATAAGATTTATCAGACAAGTAGTGAGGCTTGATCGTATGAAAATCAGCTTCAGAAGAGCTCATACGCTATTATAGCTAATACCCGCACCTACTCTGGATTAGTGTAGTAGTCACAAGTAGATTTTTGAGGATGCCCGCTGTCGGTGAAGCTAAATCGATGGTACAGCCTACTGACGGCCCTCAACTTGGGGACACGACTAGTGAAACGCCACTCGACGAGCCCCTGACCGATTTTCTCGACGCCAAGGCGAAGACGCTTGGCGAGTCCGAGGACGGAACGACGCAGCGATCCGGCAATTACGTTCAAGCGCTCGAACGCGTCGTCCCGGACTGGATCGAATGGATGAATGGCCAAGGCGTGACTACCGTAGAAGCGGTCGACAGTCGTCACCTCGCCCGGTATGCCGGTCACCTCGCCCGACGGGTGAATGCCCGTCGAGCCAGCAATGACACGGACGGGATCACAGCAGCCACTGCGTGGAACTACTACTCGCTCGTCTCCGCATACCTCCGTTACTGCCAGCAGTGGGAGTACATCCCAGAGAACCCCGCGGATACCGACCGCGCAAAAGACGAAATGCCTGACCGGCCCGCAACCGACTCTAGCAAACAGCAGTTCTGGTCGACCCAGCAGCGCGAGACAATCGTCTCGTACGTCGACGAGCGAGCGTATGCGGCGATTGATGCGGATCCGCAGAGCCGAGAAGCACTCACAGCTGCCCGTGACCGGGCGCTCGTCTACGTCATCGGATTCTCTGGCGTCCGCGGTGCCGAGGTCCTCGCCTCTAGTCGCGATGACCGGCGGACGGGAATCACATGGGGGGATATCGATACTGACCAGGAGGTATTGACAGTCCTCGGCAAAAGCCAGCAAATCGAGAAGGCACCGCTGACAGATCGTCCCGTTAGTGCCCTCAACCGCTGGCAGACGCTCCTCGATCCGCCCACCGATGCGTGGCCCGTGTTCCCTTCGTTCCACCTCGCATCCCTGCGGGATGCTGCGCGAAGTCAACTTCAGGAGCGTGACGCCGATCCAGAGACTATTGACACGGTTACGAGTCTCGGCACCGCAGACCTCGTTGATGCCTTTCGTGAACGGGACCTCACCCCGCCGGCTCTAACTACGGAAGGCGGCCGATACACGCTCAAAAAGCACTCTCAGGCAGCCGCTGTGGACTGTTCAGACGACTCGAAAGCGTATCTCACCCTCCACGGCGCTCGCCGTGGCGTTGGTGAGGCGTACTACGATGCAGCGGGGTTCAGTGACGCGCAACGGGTCCTCCGACACGAGGATCCATCAACGACATCGAAGATGTATGCCCACAAGGAGGCGGGTGAACTCTCTGACGTGGGCAGCGACATTTTCTCAGCGGATGAGTAGCTATCGTCGGCCGGCTGTCCGTGAATGCTGACTGTCTAATAAACCATATACTGCGATATCATTCGAGCGCGTATCCCCACCCTTCGAGCACGTCGACAACATCATCCGTGTGTTGAAGTCCAACCAGCAGCGCTGCCTCACGGAGATCCGCTTTCCGCACGCTTTCTCCGAGTCGGCTCTCAATAATCGACTTCTGTGTCCGCTGGACGTTCAGCGTGTCTTCTTGGAGGTGGAGCTGGACCGTTTGTTCTCGCCCGTCTGTGATGCTGTTTCGGCGTAATATCCACGGAATGTCACTCCTTGCTGTGTCGCGTCCGCTATTGTTGGCGCTGCTGCTCGCTCCAGTCTCTATCTCCACCTCAGTTGTCTCTGCCTGGTCGCTTTTCGAGTCCACGTCGGACGAGGAAGCGGGTTCGACCTCCGGCTCATCGTCGTCCTCTTCCTCGTCCTCCCACCCATTCACAGTGCCCTCTTTGAATCCCCCCATCAGACGGTCACCTCCTCAGGATCGTCCAACGCGCCTGGCTCAGGCGGCGAGGGCGCCACAATGCCGCCCTGCGTCTCAAGCGAGCGAGCAATTCGATCGAACTTTGCCAGCGTCTCAACCTCGTAGTCGCGGCGTCGGCTCCGGTGCGTTCGCACAAATTCAAACGCACTACACTGGTGTCGCCAACAGCCCTCCATCATCGATGTTCGGTCGCCGATCACCTCCGGAACCTCGAAGGGCACGTCCTCGACGATCTCGTTTTGATCTCTCGTCCCCTTGAACTCGATTGGGACGGCTCCAAGCACCCCAACTTCGATATTCAATTCATCCGCGAAGTTCGTCGCAAGCTCCTCTAAGCCCTCAACGGACGCTTCTCCCTTTGCGGACGGCTCAAACGGAATGAGGAGGTTCCTCGTCGCATAGATCGCATTATAGAGATGATCTGACTCCGTTGCTGGAGGATCACAGATAAGAACATCATACCGGTCCGGCACATCGTTCTCAACGAGGACACGCCGGAGTTGCGCGTAGATGTTGTACGCATCGCCGAAGTCTTCGGCCCGACTTTTCTCTCGTGCTAAGTGGTCTGAGAGATCTGAAAGGGTGTTGTGTTCCGGAATAATATCAATACCCTCTGCCGTCCGAATCAGATCGTCGAAGTCGCCACCCGGGTTATCGACAAGGTGTCGCACGAGACTGTCTGCTGCTGAATCACTCCGGTCGTCGTCGACGTCGAACAGCCGACTCAGGTTCCCGTCCTGTGGATCGAGCGGAATCACCAACACATCAAGCCCCGCTCGGGCGTGCGCACAGGCGATATTCGCGGTTAGCGACGTCTTCCCGACGCCGCCAGCCTCGCTGTAAACCGTGTACGAGAGCATACAGCATTATTAGAGACATACCACATAAATATACGTCAGACATTCATCTATGACTCTTATCTGTCTTAGACCTCTAAGTAAGATCTCTAAGTAAGACTACTGAGTAAGGTTTCATACTCAGATATGTATGAAAGAAATCTACCCTAGATTTCTCAGATAGAGGAATAAGGCATCTAACACATATTTGTATGTGATATGCTCAAGGCCCAAACCCGACCTGTGATAGCTCCCCCACGACTACGGTAGTTGTTCTTTTATTAGAAAAAATATAAATTTATACCGCCACCCTCAGCTGGGAATTGGCTTGGACTCAATATTTCGTTTACATGATCTAGGTAACATGCCGTGTTGAACGCAAGACGGCGGCAACATCGGATTTTTGATATTCGATCTTCTACCGGTAGCGGCGCTTTAGCTGTAGATTCTCAGATCGGGCGATTCGATTCGAGCAGAATTGTGCGGCGACCAAAGCATCAGTTTCACAAGATACCAGATAAACCATGAGGTGGACGATGGCGATGCCTCTCTCGGATACATTCGGAGAAGGGGAGCAGGCGGCGAGCTCTAACTCGCCGCCTGCTCGAGGTTATGGACGATACACTTCCGTGTGAGCTCCCGGAACTGGCCGTGCCAGCTCCGGGAGCGGATCTCGTCGCCGTCGTCTTTTAGCATCGCAAACACGGTCTCACTCATTGACCGCTGGTTGTAGACATCATCGTCAATTCTGGCGTTGTGGGCTTTCTTGAGTGCGTTTTGCTCGCAGTGTTTGATCACTGGCCGTGTAGACCTGTCACGGCAAGCTTCACGGAGATTACTCCACGAGTACATCTTGTCGGCCAGCAACGCTTGCAGGTCTTCGGCGTTCCGCCGAAAGACCTGTAGCCCGATATGGCCGTCATAGGCTTTCTTCGTCGTGAAATGAGCGTCCATGATAGCAAGAGAATCCGTGTCAACAAGCAGCGTGGTTTTCATCGCGTTGAACGAGTAACCGACCCGATTCCGGTAGTGTGAGCTGGCTTGATCACGCTGAAAGCCGCTGGCGTCGATCGACGCGGTGCCTGAGAGCCCCGCCTGCTCCGCGGAGGCGCGGAGCAGGCGGCGCAGTTCTTTCATCGGGAATTCATCGTCCCAGACGCTGAAAGATGTGTAATCCGGCGATGAGTCAAGATCAAACACACCGAGAATTCCCGGCATCTCGTTGAGATAGTCTTCGAGCCTCCGAAGCGGCTTGTTGATCTCCTCTTTGAGCAGAAGGAGCGCGATTTTGGTGGACTTGTCGTACCCGTTGTCGCCGTCGGCGACAGCGGGTACGTCTGGTTGTTCAACATGGTTCGTGGCGAATTCGTGAAACGTCTGTGCGAGGGTCTTGAGACGTCCCATATCGCCAGACGGCGTCCAAATCCCGTGAAATCAGCGATACGATCCGCAGACGGCGTCGGCGTTCAACGGAGCAAGGTAACATAACCTACATTGTGTGGCGCAGTGACTGCCTCCCTCAGTATTGCTCTACTCAGTATTTTTGACGTCCTCCACTGACGTTCTAGGGGGCCCAAGTTGATACGGGTCGCTCTAATTGTGTATATTTATATAGACAGGTATCACCACCAGAACTGACTATTTGACTCACTTCGTAGCCAAATTAGCAAACAAACGGCTGGAATTTCATGCGAAAGCTACTGTTGCCCAAGTCTTATTAGCAGGTGATGAGGTAGTGTGTCTGTTCACGATGACTGACAACCTCTACGTTGACCCGAATGCGCTTCCGCCACTTGACTCATTCTCACGACGATCCAGAGACGAATCAGTCTTATTTACTACTCCGACGCATTTCTCCGTCGACTACGAGATTAATCCGTACATGGTGTCCGGCGTGGACAGTTCCACTGCGAACCAACAGTGGCACGATCTCGTATCCAGATATGAGGATCTGGCCGACGTTTCGATCATGGATGTCGACGCGGTTTGGGACGATCTTAGCGAGGTCGAAGTTGCCCCGCCCGGGGAACTCCCAGATATTACCTTCTGCTCGAATCATGCCCTTTCGCTTCCAGATCGCGACGGGTTCCTGCTCGCGCAGATGGCAACTGAAGAACGACATGATGAGCCTGCTTACTTCAAGCAGTGGTGTACCAACCGGGATATTCCAACTGAGCAGCTTCGTACGGATGTTCCGTTCGAGGGGTGCGGCGATGCCCGCTGGCATCCGGGGCGTCGCCTCCTCTGGGGTGGTTACGGGCCACGAACTGACCTCGAGGCATACCGGGAAATAGCAGACCGCTACGATGTCGGCGTCGTTCCGCTTGAACTCACTGACGACTCATACTACCATCTCGATGTTTGCTTTTCAGCTATCGACGAACAGACGGCCGTTGTGTGTCCTGACGCATTTACTGACGCAGGCCGGGAAAAACTTGACACGTTATTTGAAACATTGATAGAAGTCTCACCAGAGGCAGCACAGGATCACTTCGCGTGTAACTGCCACTCGCTGTCAGGTGACGTCGTTGTCATCGAAGAGTCAAACCACCAAACTATCCACGCGCTCGAGTCACACGGGTATGAGACTCTCCATGTATCAACAGATGAATTTATGAAAGCAGGCGGCTCGGTGGCGTGTATGGCGTTTCCGTACTAGGCGGAAACCCGCCAGTATCGTCTGCGCTGTCGACAATAGCGATGAGTGACTCTGTTGAAATCCTTATCGAGTGATATATTTCGGCTCGGTCGAGGTCAATTCACAGATATTAAACAATGAAGAGAGAACGTTCAGATATGTATGAGACTCCGTTGTATTTGATGCTAATCGGGCTATCTCTCATACTCGTTTTTTCCGGGCCCTCAAATGGTGCCCTTCCAGCTGTCCTCCAAGCTACCGGTGGATTAATCGCCATCAGTAGCGGTGGAGTGCTTCTCAGAGATGTGATCAGTCACTCGACAAATAACGGGTAAGCACCCTTCAGCGACCAGCTGTTTCAGACGATAATATATCTGAAGGACAGGGTTTCAACAGAGCCCGATGAGTAAAAAAAGAGCTGCCAGCAGCGTGGTATTTATGGAGAATCGAGGAGAACGGCTCGCGCTTTAGCGCGGGGAGGGTGTCAAGGCTGTGCGTCAGTATCGATATCGACGCCAGTGTACCGGCTCAGAGCCCCTAGCTCGCCAAACTCGGGCATGTCCACCCAGTCGTACGAGAACCGTTCTGCGGCCGGGTACGCGTAGTTGATCATCGCGCAATCTTCCCAGTTGGCCTCCTCCATCTGGATGAGCGCCTCCTCCCAGCGCTCCCTGGCGGCGTCGTCGCGGGTCGAGTTCTCTTGCATCGTGTTCCACGAGTCGCGAGCGGTCTGTGAGGCCTCGGTGTCGACCCAGTTGAGCGCGACGAGCGGGTTTCCGCTGACCCCCTCGTTGTCCGTCGAGCGGGTGTTCGGCGGATACAGCAGCGCGAGGACGTTGAGCGGATCCGCCCACGACATCCCCCACTCGCCGAGCCCGGCCGGTCGGTTGCCAGCAAACTCACGGTCAAGCAGCGTCGAGAACGGAGCCGTGCTGATGGAGACCTCGATGTGCGCAGCCGAGAGGCGGTCCCGGAGGTCATTGGAGATCTGCTCGTAGGTGGTGTCCTCGACGTTGAGAATCTCGAACTCGTACGGGTCGTCGTCGCTGTAGCCGGCCTCCTCCATGATCAGGCGGGCCTCCTCGATGTTCGACTCGTTGTATCCGTACGGGTAGTTCTCGCGGGCGTGTTCCTCCGCCGCTTCCGGGCCGCCCGGGAAGAGGGTCGCAGGCGTCATGTGATACCCCGGCTCGACTCGGCCCTTGTACGCGCTGTTGGCGATTTCTTCGTGATCCATCACCCACGCAACGGCCTTCCGAGCTGGCTCGATCACTTGGTCGTTGTTGAACAACATGAACTGCGTGCTCAACCCGGAAATCCGGAGGTAATCGACCATATCACCGTTCTGTACCGGCCCGTACTCACCAACTTGAAGACCGTTGTCTTGCGTCTCGTTGACCGTCGCCAGCTCAGGATCATATTGGGCGGTCGGGATCGAGAACGCGTCGACGTTCCGGTTCATCGCGTAGTTGTACTGGGCGTTGGTGTCTTCGATCACCTGCCAGTGGACGCGGTCGACCATTGGCGCCTCGCCGTGGTACTCGTCGAAGGCAGTCACTGCCATCTCCTCGCCAGACGTCCACGTGTCAAACTCGAAGGGGCCGGTTCCAACCGGGGACGTAGTGAACTCGTCGTACTCCATTTCACCGTCATACCCCTCGATGTCACCGACGATTCCCTCTGGAAGGACGGCAAACGTCGCGTCTGACATGATATCGAGCGCCGCGTAGTATGGTGATGACAGCGTCACCTCGACCGTCCTGTCGTCAACAGCCTCCACGGCCATCGATCCGGGGACGTACTCTCCCTCTTCGTTTGTCTTGTGTTCGATCCCAAGGTCTGAGAGCAACAGGAACGCCGACGAGGAATCTGGAGACGCTGCGACGCGTTCCCAAGAGTATACAACGTCGGCAGCCCCGACCGAACTCCCGTTGTGAGCAACTACGTCTTCAGTGAGTGTGAAGGTGTACGTCAGCCCGTCATCGGAAATTTCGTACTCAGTCGCGAGCTGGTTAACAACGCCTGACTTTCCTTCCGGCTTCCCAACAAGCCCGTCGAAAACTTGGAAGATGACCTCATTGGCAGATGAAAGGACATTTGCTGGCGGGTCGAACGTGTTGATCGACGCGTTCAACAGGCGCAGCGTTTTCTCGCCATCGCTGGTTGTCTCAGCGCTCTCATCGTTGTCTTCACCATCAGTCGCGTTTCCACCATCGTCCAACTCGTCTGGGACCTCTTCGTCGCTTCCTCCCGAACACCCAGCAACGGCCGTCATTGCTGCGAGCGCGCCAGTCGACTGTAAGAACCTTCTTCTTGTGCGGTCCGAATCGGAATTCGGCATGACTATGACAAATATGGTAGGAATTTAAATCCTGATGTGATTAGCCGTTTTTGGTGTAAGGACAAGTATTATTACATGATAAGATTATACGATGTCCTAGCAAATGGGACGATGGGAGTATTTTCTCAAGCGCGTGCTTTTGATGGTGCCGATTGTCTTTCTCGGCACGACTGTAACGTTTCTCATCCTTCGGGTGGGACCAATTGACCCCGCGGCCGCGATCATCGGGCCAAGTGGCGACACGGAGGCGTATGCCGCTATCAGGGATAGCCTTGGACTCGATCAACCGCTCTGGATTCAGTACGCGGAGTTCATGCGCGACCTCCTGACGCTCCAGTTGGGAGAGTCGTGGGTCGTTGTCCGCGGCCAGTCAGTGTGGGAACTCGTCGGGGTTTATGGCCCTCGAACCCTGTGGCTTGGGTTCTGGTCTATCCTCATCCCGATATTTGTCGGGCTCCCGCTCGGGTTCTATGCTGGGCTCAACCCGAATACGCTCGCTGACTACATCGCCTCTTTTGGCGGGATAGTCTGGCGAGCAATGCCAAACTTCTGGTTAGCCGTGATATTCGTCAGTGTCCTCACGCAATCGGACGCATTGTTCGGATTCAGTTGGGGGGACTGGCTTGTTGAAACACAGATCGTTACCCCGCCCGACCTTTCGGGGCTGTGGGAACCGACACAGTTTCTTGGTGCGTTGAAAGCGATCCTTCCAGCAGCCCTTGTCCTCGGCTCTGCGTCCATGGGAAATGAGATGCGAATCGGGCGTACGGCGGTGCTTGAAACAAAAAACGCAAATTATGTTGAGATGGCGAAAGCGAAGGGGGTGCCCGGGAGACTCGTCGTTTGGAAGCACATGTTCCGGAACGCACTCATCCCGCTTGTTCCTGTCATTACTGGAGAGGCGTTCCTCCTTCTCGGTGGATCCGTGCTCGTCGAAACTGTGTTCGCAATTAACGGGCTCGGCTACCTCTTTTTCCAAGCAACGATTAATGGTGATGTCCCGCTTGTCGGGTCGTTGATGTTTTTGTTCATTCTGCTCTCGGTCGGGATCAACATTCTCCAGGACTTCCTGTACACCGTGATTGACCCACGTGTTGGATACGACGGAGGCGCATAATGGGAGCTGACACTGACGTCGGGTCGGGCTCGACTCGCACTGGTGAGTTCCGAGAAGAGGCCAGTCGTCCTGAGGGCGATCGCGACCTACCGCTGTCTGAACGGATTACGCGAAATCCAGGTCCCGCAGCGACGTGGGCCGCCGTTGTTGCCGTCCTCATCGCAGCCGAGTTTGGTGCGATCGTCAGCGGGTTGCTGTCAGTGCCCCCGTGGGGGTGGGTCGGCGGGCTGGTCCCAGGAGTCGTCGAACCGGTTGCGGCACTCCTCGCCACAGTCGCCGAGCGGGGAGCCGAGCTGCCGACAATCACCTCTCGCTCTGTCATCGACAATACCGGATACCAAACGCCGAGTGGCTGGGAAGGCACAACGCTCGGCCTTTCACCAGCGGTAGCGTGGGCCCTCCGGGTGGCTGTAATTTACACGTACTCATTCACCTGGCTGCTCGTCGGGTGGTGGGGGTACACGCTGTACCGGCGTCATTACCGGATTCCTGACTGGACGCCGCGTGACGACGTTGTGAACCGATTCCGCCGACACTCGTGGGGGCTATTTGGTCTCACAATCGTGTTCGCGTTTGTCGTCATGGCGCTATTTGCGCCGGTGCTGGGTCCGACAACTGTCGATCAGAACATCGAGAATCCATACGAGAACCGCATTGATTATTACAACGATGAGACGGGACAAGTCGAATCGATTTTCGTCGGCGAAGCCAACGGTGATACACAGTCGCGCGGACAGGGCGACAACAACGTTGGACCGCTTGAATACGATCAGTACGACCGGTTCCACCCGTTCGGAACACTCCCAGACGGCAAAGACTTGTTCACCTTCATGGCGTCGGGAGCTCGGGTGTCATTGCTTGTTGGGCTCACCAGCCTCGGCATTGCCGGTGGGTTTGCGATGGTATTTGCGATGCTGACGGCATACTACAAGGGACTTGTTGACCTTGGAGTTGTGATTGCTGGTGACTCAATCCAAGCGATGCCCCAACTGTTGTTTATCATTCTCGCGTCGTTCGTCCTTTCCGACACATGGATCGCAGAGGTGTATAACGGCGGGCTCGTCCTCGCGATACTGTTCGGTATCACCGGCTGGCCGGCGCTATGGCGAGCCGTCCGTGGCCCGGCACTCCAAGTGTCGGAGCGTGAGTGGATCGACGCTGCGAAATCGTACGGGCAGCGCCCGCGAGTGACGATGCAAAAGCACATGCTACCGTACGTCGTTGGCTACTTCCTCATTTACGCCTCCCTCTCACTCGGCGGCGTTATTATCGGCATTGCGGGGCTCTCATTCCTTGGCCTCGGAATCGAAGCACCGGTACCTGAGTGGGGCCGAGCGGTGAGCGCGGGACAGCCGTATGTCGCCACGCAGTCATGGCACATCTCGCTCATTCCGGGCATTCTCGTCGTGATCATCGTAACCGGATTCAACGCGCTTGGCGATGGGGTCCGAGATGCGATCGACCCAGAGAGTGACATCGGTGACGGTGGCAACGAGAACGTCGCTGCTGGGGGTGGTGCCTGATGAGCCGACACGCACGCGATGACAACGTGCCATTGAACGCTGATGCGACATCGAGCCGTGACCTAGCGCTCGAGGTGGAAAATCTACGTACCGTTTTCCACACTGAACACGAACAGATCCACGCAGTCGACGGTATTTCATTCAATATTCGACGCGGTGAAACCGTCGGACTCGTCGGCGAGTCTGGCAGTGGAAAATCCGTGACTGCGCGGTCAATACTCGGACTCATTGAATCGCCGGGTGAGATCGATCCAGCATCCGCAATTCGATTTGAGGGAGATAACATCACGGAGTACACTGAGTCAGAGTACGAGTCGATTCGCGGCGACGGGATCGCGATGGTGTTCCAAGACCCCCTTTCGACGCTGAATCCGGTATACACCGTTGGAAACCAAATTAAGGAGGCTCTGTCGCTTCATCAAGACCTTCGTGGTACTGCGGCGACAGAACGCGCAATCGAACTGCTCGAGGAGGTCGGGATTCCGGATGCGGCCCGCCGGGTCACTGAGTACCCGCACCAGTTCTCCGGAGGCATGCGCCAGCGAGCTGTGATCGCGATGGCGCTCGCCTGTGCGCCGGAGGTCTTGATTTGTGACGAGCCTACCACTGCGCTTGACGTCACGATTCAAGCACAGATTATTGACCTCCTCATGGACATCCAGGCAGAACGCGACCTCAGCATTTTGTTTATCACGCACGACATGGGTGTCATCGCCGAGGTAGCAGACCGTGTCAATGTCATGTACGCCGGAGAGATAGTCGAATCAGCGCCGGTTGAACCGCTATTTGCGGAGCCAAAGCATCCGTACACGCGAGGACTACTGCGAAGTATCCCCAGCACTCAAACTAGTGGCGACCGCCTCGAGACAATTAAAGGCGAGGTGCCAACACCGAATGAACCCGCAAGCAGCTGTCGGTTCGCTCCACGATGCACAAAGTCATTCGAGGAGTGTTCGGAGGTCGCACCAACCCCGACCGCTGTGGGTGACGACCCGGATCATGACGCGGCGTGTCTGCTCTATCCCGAGTCAATGACGACCGACGAGGCAGTAGCTCATCACCGGCCAGCTGATGATGGGGGCGAGCAATGAGCGGCGAGAGTTCTGGAGGTAGCGAGACCAGCCCCGAGATGCGCAATATTTCAGACAGCAACAGCACAGCTAATGACGATGTACTGCTGTCGGTCCGTGATCTAAAGACACATTATGAGGAACGCTCGTTGTTTGGCGGCGACCCGGTCCGAGCCGTGGACGGTGTTAGTTTCGATGTGAGGCGGGGCGAGACGCTCGGTCTCGTTGGTGAGTCTGGCTGTGGAAAGACGACGCTCGGGCGGACGCTCGTCCGGCTTGAGGAAGCAACCGATGGCAACATCGTCATCGACGGTGACGACATCACTACGCTGTCGGGTGATGCCCTCCAACGCTGGAGACGCGACGCACAAATCGTATTCCAAGACCCAGAATCGAGTCTTAATGACCGCCTGACGGTAGGCGAAATCATTCGAGAACCCCTGAATGTCCACAACTGGAAGACGCCCGCCGAGCGCCGACAACGCGTCAGAAATCTCCTCGAGCGCGTCGGCCTCCGTGAGGAGCACTACTACCGGTATCCGCACCAGTTCTCCGGTGGCCAACGGCAGCGCGTCGGGATCGCTCGGGCACTCGCCGTCGAGCCTGATTTCGTCGTCCTCGACGAGCCGGTTAGTGCGCTCGACGTGAGCGTCCAAGCGCAGATTCTCAACCTCTTGATGGACCTCCAAGAGGAGCTTGATCTCACGTACTTGTTCATCGCCCACGATCTTTCCGTCGTCCGCCACATCTGTGATCGCGTCGCCGTCATGTACCTCGGAAAAATAATGGAGTTCGGACCGACAGAGCAGCTGTTCCAAAAGCCCGAGAACCCATATACCCGGTCACTACTATCGGCTGTTCCAACCCCAGACCCGACGGTCGAACGCGATCGGACGACCCTTCGCGGGACACCCCCGAGTCCCCGTGATCCGCCTAATGGGTGTGTGTTCTCGACCCGCTGCCCAGCGAAGATTCGACCCGACGGCTTCGAAGAGCTATCCGAACATGACTGGGATGCGATCGAAGTGTTCCGCGAGGTGCTCCGCGAGCGCTCACGAACAGATCCATCTCTCTCCGAACGAGCCCGTGAGCTACTGGGACTTGAGACCCGGCTCCCGGATGTCGAGGAAGCCGCTGGGGAACTGTTTGCCAGCCGGTCGTTCCCTTCTGATGTACAAGAGCCAATTCAACAGTCCATCGAGGCCGCCAACGACGGGAATGAGGAGCACGCGAGAGAGATCATTACAGCAGCACTCGGTAGTGTCTGCGATCGTGAAGCCCCCTCGCTGCTGGCGACTGGCCGGACTGACAGCGGCCGATCCAGTCGCTGCCATCGCCACAAAGAGGAGTACGCTGACCCAGACGCTAGCAGATCGGATAGTCCCCAGTCGTGAGCTCAGTAGATCGATCTGATGAATGGGTCTCGGAGTTGAGCTGGGCTGAGGTAATCGCCCGGCGGGTGCTTGACGCAACGGTGTACGCACTCGTCGTAACAGCCATAGCACTCGTTGTCGGTGGTGTGATTCAGACAATTACTGGAACAGTGGCGGACGTGGTGTTGTTTACTTTCATACTCGGGATCGTTGTTCTGGGGTACGCGACGTACTGTCTGCTTCCTGGAAGGCCGTGGCATGTTGAGCACACTGAATCGGGCATGGAGCTGACTCGGCATGATCGAACGCAAACTATCGGTAGCCGTGAGGTGACTCGCTTTCAAGCCGTCGTACAGTCAGTTCCGCCGCTCAGATGGTACATGCTTCCACCGGAAGAGCGGTATTCGCCGGCGCTAAAGCTGTTTGCCGCTGGAATCTGTATCCTGTTGACGTCGATCGGAATTGAAGCGCTGTTTGTTTGGTAGCTGCTAGCGGACGCGGCCCCGATGTGGAACAGACTTTTGGAAGGTGCCCACGCCCGTAGGGACATGACACGTGACGAATCAGCAGGCGTTGATACGCAAGCCCGAGAGGCCTGGAAGCGGACACTTACAGATGCCGCCGACCTTGCCGAACGTCGCGAGACAGCAGGGTGGACTGTTCTGTATACGCAGTCGAGTGAGACGACGGTCGTGACTAACCCTGATGAAAAGGAGTACGCCTTCCGCCATCTCGTACCCGATGAGGATGCCGACCAGATTAGCGACTGGGTCGCAGACGGAGACTTTCCGCAGTACGATGTCCATAGGGCCACAAAAGCTGGAACCGTCTTTCTCGTCATCGAAATCTTGGACCCCGAACAGGAGCGGTGTCTCCTCATCGCCGCCGCATATCCACTTACTGCGATTGGTGGCGTTAGCGAAACAATTGGTGACCATCCCGTTCAGACACGGATCCGGCAGCTTGACGGCACCGTCGTCGCATCATTCGAACACACTGATAGCGAGAAGTTCCTCCCGTCCGACGCAGGGGGGTTGACTGGCCGTCAAAACTGAACATCACCGGGATCGAACCCAATCGCACTCGTTTGGCTGGCCGTGATCGAAGAATCGATGTCCTGGCGTAGCCTAACAAGGACTATCGCCCGTTTTTGAGTGGGTCTCCTCAAGCACGCGGCCGCCTTCGCCGGTCGTGACAATTACTATATCACCGTTGTCCCTCCGGATAGGTGACCTCGGCCTCCAGTACAGTTCACTGTCAGTAGGGATGGAACTAGTAATGTACTATGTCACCGTTTCATTGGCTCTGTTGAAACACTCAGAATTTGATATTTTACACTCCAAATCACTCAGTACAGAGGCTGGGTACAGCAGACCGAATCTGTTCTGCTAATCGATCGGCGGTGGACTACCGTTGAACTGAGTGTGAGCACCGTCAACCGATAATCTTGCCTACATTGTACTGATAGAGATACGAGCGCATACCCCCGCCTTGCCGTGAGTGACGAGTGTTCCGACAGAGTGTCGGAACCGAGGAACGAACAGGCGGGGGTCGAGCGGACATCATAGTGTGACAAGCCACCGTTCTATTGTAGTGCCGGATTTCCTACGGGTTCACTTCCACTCCGGATGGCTGGGATATATATCTGCCACAACCAAAATCCTCGCACGGTGACGATGGGCGAACTCACGAAAACCCTCGAACTGAAGCTTGTGGACCCGAACCTCCATAAGCGACAGAAACTTCGTGAGACACGCGATGCCTATCGACGGGCGCTTCAGGCTGCCTTTGACACTGGTTGTGACACGCAGTCAGCAACCAACGATGTGGTTGTCGAGTACGACCTGAGCGGCTACGCGAAAAATGCCCTCAAAAAGTACGTCCCACAACTCTGT
>NZ_SGUB01000028.1:0-41871 GCF_005435235.1 Halorubrum sp. GN12_10-3_MGM | reverse complement strand
AACTCGGGATTGACCTGATTTTCATTCCATCAGGCTCACCGCACCTCAACCCAATCGAGCAAGTCTGGAAGTATCTCAAATGGACGATGGCACCAATCGTCGTTGAGAGCGAAGCGGAATTCAAAGAGCTCGTTCAGGAAACTTTTGAGAAAATAACGAAACGCGTCAGCTTCGCAAAGAAGTGGTGTGAACAGTTCCTTGACTTTCGAATGTTATCTTAACCATTATCAGCGCAGCAACTCCCACAATCAGGCCACGTTGCCTTGGACAGCACATTCATCGAACGACAGCAAGCTTCTCAACACTACCTCCAACGTTGTGGCCGGCGCGTAAAAACGATCAAGGCGACAACGCTGACCGATACGGAGTAGTTAGCAGTGCTGGACGTACATTGCTGTATCGAGCGTGAACACGACACGAGGGCTGGGCCTTGGGTCGTCCGCGTTCCGGCGGACGACCCTGCGGTCTGTCGCCGCCGACAATGGGTTCCAAGATTGGAACAGCGAATACCAAGTTGCTGCGCTCAATGTCGAGTCTCTTGTTCACTACCGCGGATCTTCGATAATGGCAACTGCCAATAACGCACTCATCCGAGCAAAGGGCTACACGCAACGCTGGATAGCTGAAACAACGTACTCCTCGGTCAAGCGAACGCAGGCCGCTGCCCTGCGTTCGCGGTTCTGGTACCGACAGTTCCGTGAAATCGTTCTTCTCTTCGCTCTCAACAACATCAAGAAACTCGCTAAAACGCTCTAATCGCCTTCCCGTCTTACATTTTCAATAGAGCAGAATAAGAGTCTCACAAGTTGTTACTGCTATTGACGAAAGGATTGGCGAGTTAGAACTGAGCCAAGAGGAAGCGCAAGCGCAGGGAGAACTAACGCGATACCGGGACAAGCGAGGGGATATTGAGGCAGAGATTGATGACCTACAGGCTGAGCGGGAGAAAAAATAAGCCAACTCACTCAACTTCAGGACTGACTGGATAGTATAACACATTTTGAGTAGGAACCAGAGACTAAAGAAAGTTGAGAGTAGAAGAGATGAGTTGCGGGGACGCCGAACTGATTTGAAAGTTAGGTTAGGAGTCAGCGTTTTGGGCCAGTGGCGACAGGATAAATCGCTGCTCTCGACGCCACTGGTTATCCAGTAAACCACGGAAAGCGTGTGGTCAAGAAAGTCTTCGGAGTGCTTCCTCGATTACGCTAGGTCGAAGCGGTCTGCCCGCATCACTTTACTCCAGGCGTTAACGAAGTCTTCGACGAGCTTCTCCTCGCCGTCTTCTGCTGCATACACCTCGGCAATCGAACGGAGCCGGGAGTGTGACCCGAAGATCAGGTCTGTACGGGTCGCCTTCCACTTGAGGTCGCCGGTGTCGCGGTCGTAGCCCTCGAACACCTGCTCCTCAATGGACGGTTCCCAGTTCGTTTCCATGCTCAGGAGGTTCACGAAGAAGTCATTCGTCAGCGCCTCCGGCTGGTCGGTAAGCACGCCGTACTCCCTGTCGCCGTACGTAGCGCCGAGCGTCCGCATACCGCCGACTAACGCAGTCATATCGTCAGGCGTCAGGTTCAGCAGGTCGGCCTTGTCGACCAACAGTTCCTCAGCCGGCTGATCGACACCGTCTGGAACGTAGTTGCGGAACCCATCGACCTGCGGCTTGAGCGCTTCAAACGAGTCTGCATCAGTCTGTCCGGCAGTCGCGTCGGTCCGACCGGGCTCGAATGGCACGTCGATGTCGTAGCCGGCCTCGGCTGCGGCCTCCTCAACGGCCACGTTCCCACCGAGCACAATGAGGTCAGCCAACGACACCTGCACCTCGCCGCGCGAGTCGTTAAACTTTGCCTGGATGCGTTCGTACGTTTCCAAGACTGTTTTCAGCTTCTCCGGCTCGTTAACATCCCAACCGCGCTGTGGTTCCAGGCGAATGCGAGCTCCGTTTGCACCACCACGCTTGTCGCTGTCTCGGTACGTCGACGCAGAGGCCCACGCGGTCTTGATTAACTGCGCCTGTGAGAGGTCCGTCTCAAGAATCGCTTCCTTGAGATGGGCGATCTCTTCGGCACCCACAAGTTCGTACTCTGCATCGGGGAGCGGATCCTGCCAGACCATCGTTTCGTCGGGGACCTCGGGACCGAGGAACCGTTCTGGCGGACCCATGTCACGGTGGGTCAGTTTGTACCAGGCCTTGGCGAACGCTATTCCGAACTCCATTGGGTTCTCCTGGAACGTCTCCATGATCTCTCGGTAGTCCGGATCTTTCTTGAGCGCGACATCCGTCGTGAGCATCATCGGCGTGACCTGCTCACTGTCGTTGAGGGCGTCCGGCGCGGCGTCCTCAAGCTCGTCGCTCTTCGGCGTCCACTGCCAGGCACCACCCGGCCCCTTCTCGGGCTCCCACTCGTAATCGAGGAGGTTATTGACGTATCCCATGTCCCAGTTTGTCGGAGACTGGGTCCACGGCCCCTCAATCCCGCTCGTGGTGACTTCGCCGTCCTCAACGGCGGCGTCATTCTGCCAGCCGAGCCCCATGTTCTCCATGGGAGCCGCCTCCGGCTCGGGCCCGAGTACCTCTTCGGGGTCGTCTTTGCCGTGAACTTTCCCGAAGGTGTGGCCACCAGCAATGAGTGCGGCCGTCTGCTTGTCGTTCATTGCCATCCGGGAGAACGTCTGGCGAATATTCTTTGCCGACGCCTCGGGGTCGGGCTGTCCATCCGGCCCTTCAGGATTAACGTAAATAAGCCCCATCACCGACGCGCCGAGCCCCTTCTTAATCTCACCGGGCTGCTCGAAGCGGCCCTGGGTTTCCAGCTCGTCTTCCGGGCCCCAGTTAACTGCTTTGTCAGTGTCGAAGTCGTCTTCGCGACCGCCAGCGAAGCCGTACGTCTGGAACCCCATCGACTCGACAGCGACGTTCCCAGCGAGGACGATCAGGTCCGACCACGACAGGTTACGGCCGTACTTCTGCTTGACAGGCCAAAGCAGGCGCCGGGCCTTATCAAGGTTGGCGTTGTCCGGCCAACTATTAAGTGGCGCAAACCGCTGCCGGGCACCGGCCGCTCCGCCGCGTCCGTCGTAAGCGCGGTACGTACCAGCACTGTGCCACGCCATTCGGATCATAAGCGGACCGTAGTGGTCGTAGTCGGCCGGCCACCAGTCTTGTGGGTCCGTCAGTACGTCTTCGATGTCCGCCTTGACCTCCTCAAGATCGAGTTCCTGAAACGCCTCTCCGTAGTCGAAGTTCTCATCGAGTGGGTCGGATTTCTGGCTATTCTGATCGAGTATGTCTAAGCTCAGTCGTTCAGGCCACCAGTCCTGATTCGACTTTCCAGTAAACGTCTCGTTTGAACTATTGCTAGCCATCTGCTTAATCATACTGACTTCTGCGTCATAACAGTTGCTTGGCAAAGCTTACCATTACGATGAAAAACCCCGACAATACAAAATAAAATCTACTTTGTAAAGCACTAAAGTTGGCTTAGTCACGGATTTTCTTCGAGAGTTTCACGAGTCCTTACAGCTGCCCGTACGATATGGCGCCGCAGCGAATTCCAAGAAATAGGCTTGTGCTCATCAGTTGGACGGGCTACGATGACAATGTCAAGAGCAACAGCTTCTCATCGGTGAATTTTTGAACATCTGAAGATACTGGATAAGTCGCTGTCACCTCAAAGTCGTTTTCACAGAGAGATTCCAATAGTTCTCCCCACGATTTTTCATCACTATGATTATAAGTGTAGGCGAGAGTACTATCCTCCTTCAGTGTGCGGTTAATATAGTAGTCGGTAGAAGTTTTTACTCAGAAAGGTATGTTGCCTGTAATAGATCAGCTCAACGAGATCTCCGTCGAAGAACTCCAAGAGGCGCTTGACAATGTTGATGGAAACAAGCCGACTCAACGGCTGTTAGCTGCGATCGCGTACAAAAACGGCGTCACGTAAACCGAACTTGCCGAGTGGTACGACACAGAGCGAAAAACGATTTATAACTGGCTCAACCGATTCGATACCGACGAACCGCTTGAACAAGCTGTTACAAATGCTCACTGATCTGGTCGAAAACGAAAAATCTCAGAAAACAGCAAAAAGAGTTTGAACAAACAGTCCACGAATCACCCGAAGAGATCGGCGTTGACGCGCCGGCGTGGACGCCGGCGCTCGCACAAGAATATCTTGAAGAAATGTACGGCGTCGACTACTCAATCCCAAGCTGCCGGCGGTTGTTGAAAGAAGCGGGATTGAGTTATCAAAAACCACGCCGTTCAGCCGCTGAATCCGACGAAGACGACCAAGAAGCGTTTCACGACGAGATCAAAAAAAGCGGCGAGAGATGGACGCCACAGTAGTCTGTATCGATCAAACCAAAAAATCCGTCCAAGTCGAGCCGCGTGCCGCGTGGTTTCCGCGCGGCACGCGGCCTTCTGTCGAATTATCCGGTCAACGGGAGTGGACATGCTTGCTCGGCGCAATCACCGAGGACGGCGATCGCTTTTTCTCACGGCTTCCCGAGTACATCACCGCCGATCACGCAAAACATTTCATTTTAGCACTATGTGACGAATTTGAAGAGGATCTGATCGTCGTGCTCGATGGCGCACCGTATTTTCAGGCATCGGCCGTCACGGACCTCGCGGCCCGTGACGACCTCGCCTTTGTGACGCTCCCGTCATATTCGCCGGAGTTGAACCCTGTCGAGGAATGTTGGAGACAGCTCCAAGCAGCTCTCAGCAACCGATTCTTCGACTCACTCGACGAACTTACAACAGCGATCGATACCGCTCTTGACCAAATTTCCATTCCAAAAGTGGGCAACTATTTCTAACGTCTACTATAGCGTCCCGTGACGACCTCGCGTTTGTGACGGTCCCATCGTATTCACCGGAGCTGAACCCAGTTGAGGAATGCTGGAGATAACTTCAAGCAGCGCTCAGCAACCGGTTCTTCGACTCACTCGACGAGCTGACAACAGCGATCGACAGTGCTCTTGACCAAATCTCTATCCCAAAAGTGAGCAACTATTTCTAACGTCTACTATATCTCTAAATTCTCTCGACAGCGCTCTTGAGTCAACTCAGAGTGACCCGATTCCGACGCCTTCTGCGGATTCAACAGAGCACATCTTTTCGTACTGACTCAACCGGTCGTAGTGTTCGTCGAAAACACCCGCCGTCACGTTCGCGCGGTCACCGACAACCTCTTTCGGAACATCACTGTTCAAATGGTGAGTGATCCCACCACGCCGGAAAGCGTGCGGACTCACGCTCGAGGGGCAGTCAAATGCGGCGGTATACTCCATTACGCCGCATTCATCTGGATCACGGTCATGCGGACACTCTCCAGTGGAAACGTAGGGGCTTGTGTATCTGTAACAATCCCCTCGAAGCGTCGATCGATGCGCACGTCCGTTTGATGTCGACACGAGTGGTCGCCTGCCGAGCTCGTCGTCAACATCAGGCCACCGATTCGCTATCCAGTCACAATGGGTCTTGGGCAGGACGTAAGTCGGGAGAATACGAGTGGTATGAAATACAGGCTCGAAGTATTACTCGTGACGGCACCACCGCCAAGCGACGCCGAACCCGAGCCAGTCAGAGCGGGTATCCAGCGCGGCGAGTTCGATCCGACAGGCGTCACGAATAGTGGAGACGGAGACTGGTCCACGTATGACGAAGATCCATTCACTGACCGACCAACGACTGCCTCTCTGTGAAAAACAGGGGCATTTTCCATTTTAGGCCGGCCAAAAAATCAACGTCTTTAAGTTCTTTTAGGCTGGCCTAAAATATGTGCAAGAGACACGACGAACCTGGCTAAAGGGAACAGGCGCAGCAATAGCTGGCGTTGCCCTCGGAGGTTGTAACGGGATGTCCGGCGATGAAGAGTCGACGCCCGGTGCTAATGAAGGACAGTCAACAGACGGCGCTTCGGACGATGAGGAAGCGCTCCAATCGGATCCGACGCACGCCGCAGTCGCCGCGGAATGGAACACGATGCGGATGCGGCTTGACGACGCGTTTACCTTCAGCATTGCCGGCCACGCCGGGGCGGGGGCGAGCGTCGGTCAGAACGTTTTCGCACGTTTCGAGGGCGCAAACGGCGAGTACGGTGCCCATGAGTTCCTCGAAACGACGAGCGAGGACAACTACGAGGGCTTCGAGGAGGACGGTCTGGTCGTCATGAACGAGGGGCTGAGCGCGGGTGATGTCGAGGCCGCCCGCGGCGGCTGGGAGGCGGCACACACGAACCTCCGCGAGGCGACCGTCACACGCGTCGGCGAGACCGGAGCGAACGCGCTGGAAGTCCTCCGGTTCGGCACGGCGGTCAACAACATCGAACTGCTCTCCGCCGCCGGCGACACCGAGGGCGCGGCGTCGGTCGGCCAAGAGGTGCTGGGCTGGTGGGAAACCTCGCCCGCTCATGATGCGGTCGAAAGCGCCGATAGTGAGGCCTACGAGTCGCTCGAAGGTGGGATGGAAGACGCGATCTCAGCCGCCCAATCCGGTGACATGGAGTCGCTCCGCAGTGCAACAAGTACGGCGTTGAACGCGTCGGCTACTGGAGCGTATGCCGTCGCTACGAACGAGGAACTCGCGGGCGCGGGGCAAATCGCGTCCTATCAGGGTCAGGGCTGGGACGCCGCGGCGCTCGCGTCGATGAGCGGCCCCTCGACGGAGTTTGTCCACGCGGCGGCCCTGACGATCTACCGGGCGCGAGTCCACGACGCGGCCCGGCTCTACGAGCGTGGGCACGCCGAGGCGGCGCGACAGCGCGTCAAGAACGTCTTCGCTCACTTCGAAGGCGCCCGTGCTCACGAGGCTCTGGAAGAGGCCAGCGAGGACGCCTATACCCGCTTCGAGGACGGCGGCTTGAGTGCGCTCTCGGCGGCCATCGAGAACGACGACGCTGAGGGCGTCGCGTCAGCGGTCGAGACAATCAACGGCTCGCTGGTCGAGGGCATTGAGGCGCTGGGAAGTGGCGCCGAGCCGGCGTTGCTTGAGGCGGGCTACTTCAAAGCCCGAATCGAGGACGCTCACGAACGGTACCGTCTCGGCGAAGAGCCGGCCGCTGCCGAGACAGTCCGTGGGCTATTCGAGACATTCGAGACCAACGAGGCCGACTTCCACGAGACGCTCGAAGAGACCGACGAATCGCTGTACGAGACCTTCGAAGAAGAACACCTCAACGGATTGATCACGGCATTCGAGGAGGGCAACGACGCGGCCGTCGACGAACACGTGAGCGGCATCCGCGAAACGCTGCTGTCCTTCGAGACGGCCGCTGGATCGACCGCGCAGGTGAGCGCCGTCGAGAGCGGCTATATGGCCGCTCGGGTCTTCGACGCAGGCGTTCTCGACGTTCTCGGAGAAAACGAGCGCGCCGGGTCGCTGGTTCAGGCGGCCTTCCAGCACTTTGAGGCGGGTGCCGGCGGGTTCCACGAGGCACTCGAAGAGGCCGACCACGACCGCTATGAGTCCTTTGAGGCCGCCCTCAGCGACGCATCGAGCGCTGCACAAGAAGGCGGAGACGCCGGTGAACAGTCCCGTGCGTTCAATGACGAGGCGGTCGGGGCGATTTACGCGGTCGTTGAATCCGGTGGCGGGTCGTTCGGCGGGGCAGCGACATCGATTATGCAAGACACCTTCGCTGCTTTCGAGGAGGCAGAAGTCCACGAGATGCTCGAGGAGGCCGACGAGAGCGCCTACGAAAGATACGAGTCCGCGCTGAACGACTATATCGGCGCGATCGAGTCAGGGTCGGGCGTCAGGAGCGCAGCGTCGGCGTACGCCGACGCTTCGATTCGTGCGCAGTTCGCCGTCGTCGGGGCCGTCGACGAAGCCCCCGTCGGCGAGGGTAGCGGCGGCGAGTCGGGCGGCGGGAGTGAGGAAACGGATCTTCAGGGCGGCCCCAACATTCAGGATGGGGTGCCGGACGACGCCGACCACGTGGTCAATATGCAGGCTGTCGCCTTCGAGCCGGAGGAACTGACGATCCAGCAGGGCGATACAGTCGCGTGGAAGCACGCTGCAGGGGAACCACACAACGTCGTTGCATATGAGGGTGAAATTCCAGAGGACGCGGAGCACTGGGCCTCCGGTGGGTTCGAAAGCGAGGAGGCCGCCCGCGAGGGCTGGGAGGATGGTGAGGGTGCCGTTCAGTCCGGCAAATCGTACGTCCACACGTTCGAAGCGACCGGGACACACGAGTATTTCTGTGTTCCTCATGAGGCTGCAGGGATGGTCGGTTCCGTCATTGTCGAATAAGCGATGGTACCGTCGTATTCCACGTGGTATCGTCGCGAACAAGCATCTAAGCGAGGGGCCGCCGATGAGGGGCCCCCTGCGAGAGGTGACCGGCTGACGCCTCTCCGAGAGAGACCAGGGAATCGACGCTTTCCCGAGTGGGGTGCGCATTTGCCATTCCCGAAAACGACACTCGATATGCGCAGCGTCCCAGTCGACAAACAATGCTACGGGACTGACTATGAGTGGTCTGTCGGACCCTCAAACAGTCCCGATTCCGGTTCAAAAAGGCCATCAAATGGGGTTTCAGAGTAAGTATGGTCGGCCCGACACTTATTGACATCAGGGAACACATCGACGGCCTCGGGACCAAAGGCGGCCAGTACTACGTCCGCTGTGGCCGCACGGGCGACCGACCGGTCCCGGCGGCCGGCACTCGGTTCCCGGACCGGGCCACCGCACGGGCCGCCGCTCGGGCCACCAAACAGTACCGCTCGGCGCTGCGACGATACGACCCGCAGGTCCCTTACTACGACCTGATCGTCTGTGAGGAGCCACCAATGGGTTCGACGAAAGGACACCGCTACGATTCGATGACCGAACGAGACGAGTACACGCTTTCCGAGCCCGTGATCACCAAGACTCCCACTCCCGGACACGGCGATCTCGTCGAGTTCTGTCACCGCGTCGCCGGCGCCGTCTTCGAGACGCTTTCTGAATCGGGGTACGACGACATCGAGACTGCTGTTATGGACGCCTACTTCGAGCTCGCCGAGAACGTCGGTGGACCCGACGAACTCTGTCTCTGCCTGCTCAAAAGCATAACTGCTGAACTCCACGAGCGGCTGTCTCCTGCTGACCAGGCTGAAGTCCTTACCGATGCCGCAGCGCGACTCAAACCACCCACCGACGAAACCAATCCTCTCGACGCGACGCTGGACACACTCGAGCAGCGAGGCGTTATCGAGAGCTACACGGGCTCGCCGGACTCGGTCGATCTCGACACTGGCGCGGAAGCCGTTGTCGTGCAGATCTCCGGCTACGCACTCTCGGCACAGAACGACCGACTTCCCGTACTGCCGGTCACGCTCGAACTCTGCCGCCATCACACGGACCATCCCCCACAATCTATTCAGGTGACCACCGGAGACGGCGGCTGGCAGCTCATGTTCGGCCTCGCGGACACGGGAGACCAAAACGGCATCGTAAGTGCGCCGATCGACGGGGAGGTGTGAGATGGTCGTCGACACCTACATCGAGCAAGCGCGAACGTGCGCTCGATCCGAGCAGGATGCTATTGCTGAGATGCGGGACGCTTACGAGGCATTCATCCGTCGGGTACAGAAACAACAGCCCGAGCAGACACCATCATCGGCTGCTGGCCTCACAACAGCCGGGGGAGTCACTCACCTCTCCGCAGACTCCTCCAGTACTGATGGCTGTCGGCCTGTCCGAAAGGCCTTCGCCGAGACGATTCGCCCCCACAGCGTCGCCGATCTCGACGAGACCGAGTCCTTGCTGGAAACGATGCGCGAGGAGTTTACTGACGCAATCGCAGTAGCACTCGCCCCGACGACAGAGGCCTCGTTCACTCCCGACCTGAAACGGATGGTCCTCACCGAAGCACAAGCTCGGCGGGCGGAAGCCACGGCGTTACGGAAAGCGCTCGAACGCGAGGAAGCACATCTCGACGAGGCGGGTGTGGTGGTCGACGACATCATCGCCTGGATCGTCAACGCGAACCAGACGCCGTTGACCGACCTCGGCTTCGATGCGCTACAACAGCGCCACGAAACGCTTACCGATCATCGCGACCGCTGTGAGGAGATGGCTTACGACCGGCAGGCATTCCTCGAGGCAACGACGAACAACGGTGTTGACGTCGGCGTCCGCCACCGAAGCCTCATGCCGTACCTCTATCAGGATTTCCCAGTCGACCATCCGGTGCTGGCGACGGTGGCGACGCTCGATGAAACGTGTCAGAAGTGCCAACGAACCGTGCGGGATCATCTGGTTCGGGGGGGCTGACCGATGAGCAACGGGCCTCGTCGACAGCGAGCGGAGCCGGCTCGTGTTCGCTCGGTTCGCGCCGTCGGCCCAGAACGCGGGGCTGTCGGCGCCGAGGACGCGGTCGAGCAGGAGTGCTTGGACGGGCGTGACTCCGAGTTCGTCGTCGACGTCGACGAGCGTGACGCCCGGCGAGAGGTCCGGGAGGTCGCCGGTCGGTCGTCGGGAACGAGTTGGCATGGTAGGGCCGACGGGGAATTAGGTGAACCGCCTCGGGGTCAAGCCCCGAGGCTTCCCGTTTCAATGACGCGACTTGCAGGAACCGACGAAGAAGAGCCTCCATCGGTTTCCACAGCGGTCGCAGTCTCCACGGGCGTCACTTCGGCCTGTCCCAGACCTAACTCCTGAAGACCACGAGAAAGAACGTTGTACGACGCATTCGCATCCCTGTCCGCCTCAAACCCACAACTCGGGCAACTGTGTTCTCGCACCCACAGCGGCTTCTCCGTCTCGACACCACACTCGGCGCACTCCTTGGTCGTCCCCGCAGGGTTCACTTGGACGACGTGCGTGCCGTACAAGTCGCCCTTGTACTCCAGCATCTCAATGAATGCACGCCACGCGGCATCCTGCTTGTTCCGTGCATTTCCGTCGCTTTGGAGCATCCCCGCGACGTTCAAGTTTTCAACGAACACGGCGTCATACTCTTTGACGAGCCACGTCGTGAGCTTGTGCTGGAAGTCTTCGATTTTCCGCTTGATCCTTCGCTTGACTTTGGCGACCTTACGGCGTTGTTTCTCCCAGTTGTTACTCCCGTGTTCTTTCCGGGAGAGACTGCGCTGTTCCCGACACAGGCGTTCGTACTCGTCGGAGAGGTCGAGCCAGTCCACGCTGTCACCGTCCGACGTGTAGATGTAGTTGGTGATGCCGAGGTCGATGCCAACGCAGTCCTCAACATCCAAGTCGTCTACGTCAGGTTTCTCGGGGAGTGCAGTGTCTTCGACTTCGAGGCCGAACGTGACGTACCACTCACCCGTCGTCTCCTTTTTCAGGGTGACTTCTTTGATGGTGGCGTTGCTGGGAATCTCTCGGTGGTAGCGGATAGGGATGTCACCGATTTTGGAGAGCCAGAGCGTGGCAGTCCGACCACTCGTGTTTTTGAGTTCGAAGCCGGACTGCGAGTACGTTAGACTCTGGTATTCCCTTGGTGCCTTCCACTTGAGCCGCCCGACGGTGTGCCCGTTCTGCTTCTTCTCGGAGAGGGTTGAGAGGTTGTCGTAGAAGCGTTCGACGGTCTTCTGCAACGCCTTCGAGTAGACTTCAGAGAACACGGGCCATTTGTCTTTCCACTCGGTGAGGCGCTTCTGGTGTTGGTACGCCGAACCGATGTTGTCCTCGTCGGTGTCGAGGGTTTGGTATTCGTAGCGGGTGTGGTTGTAGGCTTGACGATGAATGTCAATGTGACGTTCCACTTCCGCAGTCACGCCTGTTCGGTCAGGGTAGGCGCGGAAGCGGTAGTCGTACCACATCGCTGTACCGTGATTATCGCCGTGTTGGTAGTTAATTGTTAGTGTCACGGAGTGTCGGCTTCAACCCCGGGGTCAAGCCCCGGGGCATTCGCCTCGTACCGCCTGTAAAAGGGGTGAGCCATGGACGGGCGGTGAAAGTGGAAGTGACACCCCGCAGGCTGTGACCACTATCAGCGATAAGCAGTTCGTTTGTAGTACTCAGCTTTGAATGTTGAGTATCTAACACTTAATCGACCGAAAATGGCGGCTGAGACGGTGTGAGCATGGAAAAGAGAGTTCAGCCGCAGACGCTCCGCTCTCCACTAGAGGTTCAAACGCAGTGAACGCTGTCTTCATTACCCTCTGTGAATCACTCTCCTGTTCGACCGATACCGTAAACTCCTCGTAGGACGTCTTTCCCTCCGGTTTCGGGCCTAATAGTGTCAACACGACAACGTTCAAAGCTGAGTCAATCAGAGGCTTCTGGTTTGACGCTGATCTTCAGAACAGGACAGGTAATATGTTCCCAGTCAAGAGCCCCGCACATGGTGGCGCAGGGGACCCGCCTCACTCGCCAATTCAAAATCTAAAACACTACTACTTCACCCACCCCCGGGGATGTCCGCAATTTCACGGGATATAGTGACAAACTACGCTGTCAAGTCTGTATTGTAGTAATCTTGGTTGCGAGTATTTCACGTGGCCTCGGAGGTGTAGTGGTTCGAACAGGAGACCACGGGTTTAGCTGTGAAAGTACGTGAGTTACTATTGGATCTCACTACACGGCTCGTTAGGCCGGGGGTAGTGGGTTCCCCGATAGGAGTCTATGTTTGAGCCAACGTCGGTTAATCGAGAATGATGAAGCCGTTTGAGGATTACCTCTCCCACCCCCGGGGGCGTCCGCAATTCACGGAGGAAAGAAGAAGTCAGATTCAAAACGAAACTGAGAGACTCAGTTCACGTGTACTTTAGAATGACCCGCTAATGACTGAAAATAGCCTTCACGGGTTCAGTAGTCACGATTTCGTATAGAAACCATCTAATAAACTATGTTTCAGTGACGGTCGCAAAGAGTCGATATATCTACCGCCCGCCCCCGGGGATGTCCGCAATTCTGAGTCCAGACTGTCTGCCGGTCTAAGTCGGACAGCAGCCAAAGTACTTAAACAAATACTAAACACAATAAGAACAAGCGTAAGAATCCTTCTATCTGCTACTTACACATACCAATAAAAAGATTTATTATATACGTTAGTGACTATTGCTAATCGTGGCAAATTCACGAATTCTACGTCTAGTTAGGCCGATGAAGATAGCTATAATAGGGGTACTGTTTCTCGGATAATTGCGGACAACCCCGGGGGCGGGGGTATAGTTCGTATTGAGTCACAACACGACCGTCTGTTACCAAACTGACGACAATCCCGGACAGGGCGGGGGGTTATACAGACAAGTCAGACATTACGGACACGGGGGTTTATGTGGTATGAATACACGAAATATGGTAGTGGACTCGTCCCCGTATTCAACGACCTCCGAGATCTTTGCGGTCGGCGGCGAGGACTACCTCAAAGAAGGCCACACGCCAGCAACGCTTCCAGAACGCCAAAACGAGATCTTGAAGCTACGACGGTCGTTGAAGCCAGCAGCTCGCGGTGCCGGCGCTGAAAACACGTTCCTCTCAGGGAAAGCCGGCCAGGGAAAGACAGCAGCCGCAAAAGCAGAATTGGCCGAGTTGGAGATGTTCGCTAACGCCCAGAATCTCGACCTAACAACGGTGTTCTTCTCGTGTGAGGGTATTTCTTCAAGCTACACACTCGCCTGTGGACTCTGTGAAGAAATCGGTGGCGAGAATCCTAACGGCCACTCGATGCAGAAGGTTCTTGACCACCTCTGGGAGGGAATGAACGAGATTGGTGGCACAATCATCATCGTCCTCGACGAGATTGACAACCTCGGTACGGACGATAAGATCCTCTATTCGCTCCCCCGTGCACGTGATAAAGACTACGTCAACGACGATGTCTATCCGTCAATCATTGGCATCAGCAACGACCTCCAGTGGCGTGATAACCTCGATCCGGCCGCGAAAGATAGCCTCTACGATGATTCGATTTTCTTTGCGCCTTACGACGCACATGAACTCCGTGATATCCTTTCTCGCCGTGCGAGCAAAGCATTCCGTGACACTTCACTTGTATATGAGACTCCCGCCGGCGAAGAGTTTGAGGCCGATGTCGACTTGGATGATGACGATGGCTCGCTTGCCAAAGCCTTCGAACAGATAGATGTCGACCGATCCGAGTGTACACTGCTTCGTATTGATTCAGCGATTCTGTCTGATGACGTGATTCCGCTCTGTGCTGCGTACGCTGCTCAGGACAAAGGCAGTGCCCGCCAAGCAATCAAGTACCTCCGGAAAGCCGCAGCGATTGCTGAATCTGAGGGTGATACGCGAGTTGGGGAAGAACACGTCCGAGCCGCTCAAAGCGAAGCTGAGCGCGAGCTCATCATTGAAGGGATGGAGCAGCTCACGACTCAGGGGCACCTCGCGCTCGCAGCGGTGACAATTCTTGAGCTCGGAGGCTCCTCCGGGATCCGGACCCGCGATGTCTATGATGTCTACACCTCCCTTTCAGACCACATCGGTGCTGACCGTTTGGCTCAACGTCGAATGCGTGATCATCTTATCGAGCTCGATATGTTGAGTATCATTCGAGCACGAAAATCTGCCTCGGGGTCGGTTGGTGGTGAAGCCTATACGTTTGAACTCCGCGTTGAGCCCTCGACAGCGATTGAGGTACTGGAGGCCGTTTCTCGATTCGAATCGGTTGAGTTCAATGAACTTGCGAAAAGCTGGCTCAACGAACAGCAGACACTGAACTAGCCCCAGTCGCGGCGGCAGTAGTCCGATACGCACACCCCCCGGTGTGTCCGCAATTGATGGAATATTTAGTGACGCTGAGGATTGTGAATCAGTTTCGTTGCCCCCTCTTTGACTCCTCCCATCGCCTTCACCATTTTATATCGCACACGGGGTGTGGGGGTACGATCTCGCGTGGATTGTAGTTAACCAACAAACCCACTCCAAAAACGACCTTTTTGTTGGTTAACGTGGCTGGCCCTTTTCCCCACTCTCGGCTCGTCCGTGCCGTCTATCTATCTCATCAAGCATATCGAGCGTCTTTCGGATTGATGCCCGAACCGCGTCGCTTCGATTGACGAATTTTCCCTCGTCACCGACGTGTTCGTTGAGGTCATCAAGCAGTTCTTGGGGGATCTCAACGCTGACCTTCGGCATACGCTCGTATTCGCAGAGGAATCTCTTCAGCGTATCGCACAGCACCCCAGTTGCTAGATTGGAGCCTCACCTACGTCGTCTCGGCATCCGGAGTCACAATCTATCTCAGATCATGCTGTGATTACGACAGGTCGTCTTGGAATCTTCTAAGACTGAAACATTCATTCGGGTTCGCCGAATACGTGTGATGTATGTAGCGGAGCGATAACCGGTCGTCTGCCGCGGACAAAGCGTAACGACCGGCGAGTTACGAGAACTCCGGCCGCTCAGCATACGCAATCGGGTCACGTGACCCGGCATTCCGAAACGCCTCAAGCCGGAACGCACACGCATCACACGTCCCACACGCCGGTTCCTCGTCGCGGTAACACGACCACGTCATCTCGTACGGCACCCCGAGCTCCAACCCCCGCTCCGCAATCTCCGTCTTCGACCACTCGACGAACGGCGCTTTCAGCTCGATCTCCGTCTCTGGTTTCGTCCCGACGTCGATCACGTTCTGAAAGGCGTCGAAGAAGGCGGGGCGACAATCGGGATACCCGGAGAAGTCCTCGGAGTGCGCCCCAATGAACAGCGCCTCTGAATCAGTCGCCTCCGCGTACGACGTCGCCATCGACAACAGATTCGCGTTTCGGAAGGGCACGTACGACGTCGGGATCTCGTCACTCTCCATGTCGGCGTCAGCCACGTCCATCTCTTCGTCCGTCAAACTCGATGTACCGATCTGCGAGAGGTGCCCCGTTTCGATATGGAGGAAGTCGGCCGCGTCGACCTCCTCAGCAAGCGCTTTCGCACACTCGTACTCCTTGTCTTCAGTTCGCTGCCCGTACGACGTGTGGAGGAAGTACGGCTCGTACCCCTGCTCGATCGCCTCGTAGACAGCCGTCGCACTATCCATCCCGCCGGACACCAGAATCACCGCGCTTTTGTTGCTCATGTCTGCCCAGTTGTGTCGAATCGATTGTCACTCTGTTCACCACACCGCACTCGCGGCACTGCGCTCTTCCGACCGGTCTCTGAGAGTGACGTACTCATGTACCCGGTGCGTCGTTCCATAGGTCCACGTGGAGTCGTGGCGTGTACCGGTAGCCGTACTCCATCGCCAGCTCGGCGACCTCGCTTCGCGTCCCGTCGAGTTGCTCGCGCGTCATGCCCTCCGGCATCAACAGGACGTCATCATCGGCGACGGTCGTCGCCGTCGCTTCTCGCACTCGGTCAACCAGGCCCGTGATCTCCGGGAGGTCCGACTCGTCGGTCACGACGAACTTGAGTTGGGTCTCGTACGCATCGACCATCTGGGACAACGCATCCATGTCGATCCGGTTCTGTTCGTGTTTCTGTTCCCACTCTCCCTCCCCCTTCGGGTCACGCTCCGGTGTCGGCGTGCTGTTCGCCAGCTTCGGGCTGATACTCGCCAGATCGATCGGCGCGTCCCGATGGATCGTCCCGTTCGTCTCCACCGTCGTGTGATACCCCTCTGCGTCAAGCCGTTCTAAGAGCTCGACGGACTCCTCGTGGATGAGTGGTTCCCCACCTGTGAGCACGACGTGGCCAGCCTGTTCGTGGGACTGTATTTCCTCGACGATCGAATCGACGTCGCGCCACGCCCCGGTCGGCTCCCACGACGTATGGTAGGAATCACAGAACCAACACCGGAGGTTACACCCAGACGTCCGCACGAAGACAGAAGGGACACCTGCGAGCGTTCCCTCACCCTGTAACGAGTAGAACACCTCGTTGATCGGGAGGCCCTCACTAGTCACGTCAGCGTCCGTTGCGGGTTCCTCGATATCGCTAGCGACCGGCATCAGTAACTCGCACAGAGCTCACCGGTTTCGCTCACCGACACCGACACGTCCGAGATGGTGTCCGGGAACGCATCGAGCATGCGTTGTTCGAGGAGGACGCTCATGACCTCGGCTGTCGGTGGGTGATCGAGGACGACGAGGGCGTCGCCGTCGCCCGACGCTTCGAAGGCATCGACAAGTGGGTCGCCCTCCTCAACGAGGAACCGGTGGTCCCACGCGTCGATGACGTCCGTGACGTCGCCTTTGTCGACGACCCAGCCTTCTTCGGTGAGTTCCCCCGTCACTTCCACGGTGATCTCGTAGTTGTGGCCATGTGGCCGCGAGCACTTCCCATCGTGATGGAGGATTCGATGGCCCGAGCTGATTCGGATGGGGTTGTCGGCTCCGATTTGGAGTGTTCGTTGGCCTGCCTCAGCGAGATCGATCGGCTTAGAGTCATCTTTCGATATGCTCTGGGACATACTTGAAGAATACTTGTGTGAGGGATAAGCGTTGAGATTTGGTCGTCCTGCCGATGCCTCAGGCTGTACGATCGACGGAAGCCATCAAAGAGTGTCAACGGTAAATTTAGAACTCATGGCAAATAGATACACCACGCCTCTGATTCGGGATCTCTAAACCCCCCAATTATGTTTCCCACGAGTGATAGCCAGTGTAATGGCAGCCTCGCTCGCTGAACCTACGGTGCTTGCTGCTGCGAAAGATACGCTGTATCCTGATATTGAGACGAGCCCCGATCAGTACGCGGTCACAGAAACGCAGTTCACGCAATCCACGTGGGGCGGGTGGACTATTCCGCAGGCGCTACGAGAGCGGCTTGCGCCGTACAACACGATTCGACTCGCTGCTGGGGAACCAGATCTTCTCGGCGTTGGGATGCCGGCCACTGAGGTGCTCAACGGTGATGCGGCCACGACACCAGTCACAGTGATCGAGGCGAAAGGCCACAACTCGGACCCGGCCGCTGCGGACGTCGCTCGCGGTATCACCCAAGCGCACAACCATCTCCCTGAAGTCAACCTTGGCTACGTCGCTGCGCCGGCGCCCAGTATCACCGACACAGCACGTGCCCAGGCGCGGAATCTCAACGTTGGTGTCATCGCCGTCGATGATTCGGATTCGGCACGTGTCATCGAACCCGCTCGCGTCACGGGGGCTGGTGAGTTCTCGACGACAATCGATGCGGTCCGGCTTCAGGCGACTACGCATCGACTAACCGACGGAAGCTTCCCGGTGAATCACCCGAAAAACTACCTCGGATACGCGCTTGCGGTTGCTGTCGACGGCGACACCGAGACCGTGTACGTCGACAACGTCATCAACGCTATTTCTGGTGGGCGGCGCGGCGCGATTCTGTTGAACCTCGTCAACGACCAGCCAAACGGCGACTCACTCACGCACCTCGGCGCAGAAGTCGTCCGCTTCGGCCGCGACCAGCACGGCAGTGTAACAGCGGCGCTCGCCGAGTTCGACACGTGGACAGGCAGATCAACGAGGTTCACCGAGCTCGCCCCACGATGGGCACAGCTCGCACGCTCCGTCGCCATCCAATACGAGCCGACTCGACTCATCATCAGCGCACTCGAACGGCTCCATCAGAGCGGGACGCGAGACGCAACGCTCGCCGACGTCGCACTCGAAGCCGCACGCATCAACCAACCACTCGCCGTCGAAGTGTTCTTCACCCAGCATCGACGGGACGATGTCCTCACCGCAGACGGCGACATCAATGAAGCCGTGCTGACTGATCCGACGGTGTACAAGTCTGGCATTCACTTCCAATTCAAATACCAACTCTACCACGTCGGAATCCTCACCACCGGCGGCACCGACGACAAGAAGACCGTGTTGAGCAACACGTGGCGGTTAGAGCAAGCGGTTGGTAGCGCATCCGGACCACGGTGACCCAGGAGAGAGTTTCAACGGAGAACTGTACGCACCCACCGGCTTAGGTCCGTCTGTGAACGGATTGTTCCGCGTCGAATACCTCGCTACCTCTCTGACTGTGTATCGAACGCTGCCAACAAGTCATCAAGAATCATCGTCCCAGTCGCAGTGTCGAGTGGGTCGTTGTTGTTCCCACAGTCTTCGCTCATGACACAGAGCGGGCAGCCCCGGCGACGGCCACACTCACAGTCAGCAATGTGTTCGCGTGTCCGGTCCGCTAGTGTCTCGATGTGCTCGTATATCGCCTTTGAGAAGCCGATCCCACCGTCGATTCCATCATGAACAAACCATGTCGGCCCTGGGATCGTCTCGTGTGGGTACGACGGCGTTGAGAGCCCGCCAATATCGTGATTGTCGATCATCAGCTCCAGCGGTGCGAGCTGGATGATCCCGTGTTCAGCGGCGTGGAGCCCGCCAGCGTACGTGTACCGCGCTTGTTCCATCGGCACTCGCGGATCATCGCCTGCGCGTTCCGTCGGTTCCAAGAGCGGCGCATCAAGGGCATTGATCGTCGTCCGTAGATGGTCCTCGGGCAGCGAGACCCACAGGAGCTCGGTCTGTAAATCAAGCGGTGGTGTCTCGGTCGGAAGCGGTCCGTCAATGAGTTCGCCCGTTCGGTAGTCACGGACCATGTAGCTCCCGTAGGTGATCCGCACCGTCCCTGTCCCGAAGTAGATATCATAGTCACCTGCCAGCGAAGTGTGGTCTTTGACGTCGAGATCCTGAACCTGCTTGGTTGACAGCGTCTGCGTGTAGTGCGTGGTAGCCACCTCCTCGACGTGGATTCGCGGGTGCGGCTGGTCGTGGTCCACCTCTGTCACTTCGTACTGTTGGCCCGCATGGAGGAACAACGCCCCCTCATGGTAGTCACGGTAAGCTCGTTCCGTAGCGACCGGGTCGTGCTCAATCTCGCCGTTGGTACAGACCACCTCGTAATCGATGCCCGTCGTCCCGTACAGCGAGATCCGGCTCTGCGGGCGTCGGTCGCCGGCGTAGGTAATACCGCCAGCGTCGAGATCCCCCGCTTGTTCAAGTAACCCGGCGTCTTGCCACATGGCTGTCATCTCTCGGAACCGGTCTTCACCACCGAGATACGGCGCGTCCTCAGCCGTGAGCGGACGTTCGGCGGCCGCCGCGAGCAGGTGGTCTGCGAAGACGCGGTCGTTATCGATAGAGACCACCGCATCCTCCACGGTGTCGTCATCGAATAGATACCCTGGATTATCGAGAATATAGGCATCCATCGCGTCTGTCCCCCCAACAAGCACTGAGAGCGCGTCACTCGTCCCGCGGCCCGCCCGCCCAATCTGTTGCCAGAAGGACTGTTTGGTCCCCGGATATGAGTCCGTCACCGTTGCGTCCACCGACCCGATGTCAATCCCCAGCTCCAACGCGTTCGTCGAGATGACCGCATCGAGGTCAGCGCTTTTCAACTGGTTTTCGACGGATCGACGCTTCCGCTTGCCAAGGCCCGCGTGGTAAGGTTCAACGTCGATGTACCCATCACGCGGGTGGTCACGAACGGCCTGTACCGTTTGTTTTGCGCCGATCTCGGTTCCTTGACGGGCTGTCGTGAACTGTAGCGTCTGGATCCCGTTGACCGCCAAGTGCGCCGTCACGGAGGACGCTTCACGCGCACTGGACCGACGCGCCTGTTCGAACCCCTCCATCAGGTCGCCGCTGCCATCATCATACCCTTCGAGCGCCTCGTCATCGAGCGGTGGCTCCCACAACACGATATCACGATTCCCACGCGGCGACCCATCCTCGCTGACGACGCTGAACTCGGCCCCGGTCAATGTGGAGGCGTGAGCAGCCGGATTACCGATCGTCGCAGTCGTGATCACGAACTGCGGATCCGCACCGTAGTGGGCGAGTACGCGCCGAAGCCGGCGCAAGATCCACGCAACGTGAGTCCCCATGACGCCGCCGTACTCGTGGCCCTCGTCAATCACCACGAGCTCAAGATTACTGTAGAAGCGATGCCAGCCGCGATCCTTGTTGTGGCGCGGTAAGTAGACGTTCAACCCGGCCGGGTTCGTGAGGATAACGTTCGCATTCTCACGAACAGTCCGCTTCCGCTCATCTTTGGTGTCACCATCATACGTCCCGATGTGAGTATCGAGATCCAACTCACCGCGCAACCCATCGTTCAGCGCTTGTTCTTGATCGTTTGTGAGCGCTTTCGTCGGGAACAGACAAAGTGCGGTCGCATCATCGTTAGCGAGGTGATTCCGTGCGATCTGAAGCTGGTAGATCAGCGTCTTCCCCGATGAGGTCGACGTCGTAATCACCACGTTCTCATCGGCCGCAAGCAACTCTAGTGCCTCAGCCTGATGTGAGTACAGATCATGGCCGAGCCGTGACGCAAGCCGATCCTGAAGCACGTCCTCGGGAGCGACAGTCTCAGCAGACTGCGCGTTGAGGCGCTCGCTATGCCGGATCTGTTCACGCCAGTCCGGGAACGACTCTTTCAGCTCCGACTCAGAGAGTACCTCGCGGTGACGAGCAGTCCCTCCGTCAGGCATCAGCATCCGCGTGTCGGTTGAATTCCCGTTTTCGGATCGAGGTGAATGGTTGTCAGTCATGGTCAGGAGAAATCGGCGAGCGAGCCTTGTGAGCTGTTTTCACCGGTCGGCGTCTTCGTTTCCGAGTCCCGTCGCGCAGCAGCTTCGAGATGCTCATAGATCGTAGCGAGCGCTCGCACGTCGTCTTCACAGTACCGTTCCAACCGGTCCCAGTCCGGTTCAACAACGGTTCCCGCGTTCGCCTCCCCAGCAACCTGGCTTCGATACGCCGTGTACAGCTTGGCAACGGTGGCCCCGTCGATCCCGTTCGTCGACGGCTCCCAGCCGAGCGCGTCAGCGACGTGTTCCAGCTTGTTCGTTCGCCCAGGAAGCGCTGCGTTGCCGCCGTTCTTCTTCGTAGCCCACCACAACGCATCGAACTGATAGCGATCGGTCCAAGCCTCCACGAGATCGGGGTGGTGCTGCTGGAGTTGTTCGGTGATGACCGGAAAGTCGAATCGGAACCCGTTCCATGCGACGACCGGCCGCCTCGCTGCGGCACCAGTGAGCCAGGTCATAAACGCCTTCAAATGGGACCCGTCACCGACCGCCTGCTCACGGAAACTCATGTAGTGCCCATCCTCAGGGCCGCCGTCGAGCACCCCGATTAGCCACGCCGCCGATGGATTCAGCCCATCCGTCTCAATGTCGATGAACACCGGCTCCTGATTCGGTAGCGAATCATCACCCGTCGGGCGGACAGTGTTCGTGGACTGTGCCTCCGCAGCGGTCTGGATCGTGCTCGCAGAGGTTCGCCCCAACCCAGATAATTCGGTGAGTTGCCGGAGCGGAGTGTCGGCAAGCCCATCGACAGTAGTGATGCCAGCCTCACGCAACGTCTCAAACCGCGTCGGACCGATCTCCGGAACACCGCGCAAGCCGAATTTCTGCGGATCAATCTCGGAGACATCAACTGCTCCATTCGAACAGAGGGCAACGAGCGTTGCCTGTGTCGTATCCGCCGTCGTACCAACACCGAGATCGGCGTTCGACGTCCCGACACCAACAAACTGCGAGTCACCATCGTCTCCATGACTCCGTGTCGTCGTGAACCCAGCTCGTAACGCCGTCGAAAGATGAACCGTACGCGCCGTCCACCAGTTGTCCGGAACGCGACCGCGATAGGTACGGAGCCCCTCAAGTGTTGCTGACCGGGCATACGGATCCACAGATAACGAAACAGACTGGTCAATCAGACAGATCTGAGAAGTCGTCGCTACATCAGCCAGATCTTCTCCCACTGAAGATATCCCGACTCTGCTCGCAATCCGCTCCGGGTCGAGCGACTCCTCACCCATCGGCAACGCTATGACAACACACCGATCCTCGTCTGTAACCGCCACGTCCGGCCGCATCCCGGTGCCAACTTCAAGCATATCGAAATCGAACTCTCGATTGAGAGCCGGGCCAACGATGCTCGCCTGCGGCTCCGTCGCAACAAGCACATCAGGATCCAAGCTATCGACCATCGCGGTGATGGTATCGCGGTGAGAGCTGCTCACAGCGGCCCCAGAAAGCGCAAGGATTCGAGTCGGCGACTCATCCGGAGGCGGCAACACCGGCAGTTGCGGCCCCGTCTCCCCACCGTCAGTACTCAACCGTGGTGGACGGGTGGAGTCGGAGTGCCGAGCAGAATCCGGCTCGTCGGTCATCTCAACTGATACGTTGACCCGGGAGCATATTAATCTTCGAAGAGCGGCGTGAAAGTGATTAGAAGAGGTCGTCACTCAGTGAAATCTGCGAGCGTCTTCCGCCGCCGGTTCTCAGGTTGGACGTTCGTTATCAGGATTTCAGCAACCTCGCCACGATTACTTGCGTCGCTGTTAATCGCTCGCGTCGCATCGACGTACGTCACTGAGAACGCGTCATGCTCCTCATACAACTCTGTGACCGGTGGTGAATTCGAAATGAGAACTGAGACGTTCTATTCTGTGAGCTCAATAGCCGCGTCCCGCAACCGACGCTGATCGTCTCGATCAAATCCATCGGCGTGTTAGAGATACAAGCGCATACCTCCGTCTTCAGGCGGAGGTCGAGCGACACTCGGCTCGTTTGTCCCGGCAGTTTGAACTCCGTGGCCTCCAGTAATCACGGGTGTTACGGAATCGGTGAGAGGCCGTCCCCGAACCACAAGGGGTGGCGAACCAGCGGTGGTTCACACGGCAATGACACGGATTCCGACGGGGCCTCATTGGCCGGGCCACAGCCCTACGAGGAAAACAAACGAGAGTTCCCCCGGTGTGTCGCAGGTTCCCTCCGAGTGCGGGTTGGAACCAGACGGCGACGACCGCCCGAATCCGATGGTCGGATTCCTCCCCGTTTACGCGGAGGAGGAGGTCAATACACCGAGTAGCCTGGGTCGAACTCAGCGTGGGTCCGCTTGTACTCTTGAAGTAGGTCCCCTACTCCGGTGATCGCAGACTCCATCTCAATTACTGGGTTCTTCCGCATCTCGTGGAGCCCGACTTTCGCTTTTAATTCGCTGGTATTCGTCCGGTTCGAGCCCTCCGCGTCTCGGTACTCCCAGTCCTCGTGGTCCATACTCGCGCACAGGACTTGCGTGACCTCGATGGGCGGCGTGTCGTCCGGGGCGGGAGCATCTTCGGTGGGAGAATCACTTCGCGCGTTTATTCGATAATGGATCCCGAGAAGCCAGCCTTCGACGTTGTGGTGCGCGTAGAACGTGTTCCCCATCGACGCCTTGACCTCCAACCCGGGACCGTTGTCCGAGTCCTTGACGGCGTAGTTATCGGGCCACTCGTGGTCGGTCCCATCATAGAGCAAGTCGGGGTACCCGTCATCGAGACGGTTGAGAACAAAGTCCGGAGACTCCTCTGCGAAACGGGTCGTTAGACGATGGCTGACGAACCCACCAATCGCGTTGTTCGCGCGGAACTGCTCGTGGAACCGTCCGTACCCCTCTTCGAGGTGCCACTCGTTCACCTCGTGCCAGTACTCGTAGAAGCTCTCGATCGCGTTCACGACCTGTGGGACTTCGAGTCCGTAGGGGAGCTCCGCATCATGGTTGACGAATCGCTCCTGAACTTCCGGCCGCTTCATGTTTCGTCGAGCCCCATTTGTACGTCTGAATCCGCGAGATGGTCGAGGACGCGGTTGTCCGAGTCGATGCTCGAAACGAATCGTAGGAGTCGCTGAACGCCATCGGGGTTCTCCTCGATGTTCGCGAAGAAGTGGACCATCCCGTGAAGGGCGCGGTTCTGCTTGTGGTAGTCCCAGAAGCGGAGCTGCCGGGCGAGATCTTCATCATCCAGAACACGAACATCTGCTTCTTCGAGCGTCTCGCGGGCCTCCGGACCCACTTCCGTACAGATCGCGATGGCGATGGCGGTCGTGTTCTGTGCGACCTTCATCATCGTGCCGAGCTCGGCACTGACGTTCGACTCGTCGATGACGCGGTCCTTGACCTCGACCGAGATCATGAGGTCGGGACCGTGGTACCCGTCGATGTCGCCGTACCGCTGCTGGCGCGAGGAACCGGTCCGAACCTTGCTGGCGCGGAGAGACAGGTGCGGCCACTCCGCTTTGACGTACCCGTAACAGAGAGCCTGGTACGCCGATCCGCCCTGCTCGTTGGGCGCCTTGCGCGTGTAGTCTCGGAGTACCTTCAGGAACGGCTCTTCGAACGGTGGGTCACGTCGCTCGTACTCGCTCGATTCCAACCGATCCAGCCCGAGGTCGAAGAGCTCCTGTGCGGCGACGAAGCGACTGTCGCGGGAGAGCCGGAACGCGAGTTCGAGCATGTCGTCGTACCGCTCCCACTCGCCGGTGTGGTGGCCGGGCGAACTCGGGAAATTGGTCCGGTTCAGGTCCTCCCGGAACAATTCGATCAGTTCGTTGTGGTACGTTCGAATCCCTTCTCGAGTACTGCCGCGTTTCAGTGTCAGCGACGACTTCGCTGTACTCTTGTATCGGTCGAGGATGTCGTTGACGGTGATGTCCGGGTCGAAGCCGGCGAGCCAATCGTCGTGTTTCGCCAGCTCCTCGGCAAGAACGACAAAGTCGATCGCAAGCCCGAGCGTTCCCTTGGAGGACGCGAACTGCGTCTCCGCCTCCGATACGAGCGCCTCGATTATCGCACGCTCCGCGTCAGAGATTTCCTCGTCTGAGTCGTCGTATTCGGACAGGTCCGACTGATTTTCGAAGTAAGTGCTCGGGAAGTGACCCAGCAGAAACGCCTCGATCGCCTCGTGTTCGTGATCAGCGCGATCGTCGCTCCATCTGCTCATCTGGATATACTGTCCACTTAGCAGACACTCTTAGAAAAGTTCGCATTGCGGATGTCCCGTCAGTATTCGTATTATGATGAAACCATAACGTGAAAGTGGGAAGAAGTAGCATGCGTCATCTCTCCACAACCCGTGTCGTCCTGCCTAATCCAGGACGGCACGAGCAGGCCTGAAAGGAAGGAGTCGGCGCAAAACGGTGAACGCGGCATATAAAACCCTCACAAAAATCTGGTCGTATTCGGTCTTTTGAAGATTGTGACGCGGTTCCCGGTACCTTGCTTCTGTATCTTCCTCATCAACTACGAATACACGCTATCGACATCTCTTGCTGTAATTGCGCTCAGGTGGTTGTCTAAGTTGTTCTCAGAGGCATTTCAGATCGTGCTCGCGATGCTCATATTACAGTACCTCGTGGGAAGCGTCGGACAACAGAGTAGCAGGACCGGGAGATCTATCGCGCTAATCAGCGAAGTCGAGCGTGACCTGTTGCGCGTGGCCACCGATATCGGACTTCTCCTCCTCGAACTCCGAGAGTTCCATCCCGCCGCACCGAAGTTTGTAGATACGTTCTCGTTCCTCGTCGGTCAGCGTCTGGCTGTAGACGCTCTGCTTGAGGTAGTAGCCGACGGACTCCGCGAGGTACGGCGGCACCGCGTTCCCAATCTGCTTCCGGACCGAGACAAGCCCGCCGTCGAAGCGGTACCAGTCGGGGAACGTCTGTAGCCGCGCTCCCTCACGCGGCGTGAGTCCACGGTGCTGGAACGGGTGGATACATCGGGCGCTGGAGGGCTTCGACATATTTGACGTGATCGCGACGGCCGGCTCCTGCGAGTCGAGTCGGGAGTAGGAGTTGTGATAGCCCGACGACGGCTGGAGCTCGTCCGGGATCTCGGTCCGGTTTCCGCCGTCGGAGATGTGCGATATCATCTCCACCATATCCTCGGTGTGGTTTGCGGCCTGGTGGTGGGTGAGTTCCGTGTTGTCGCCGCGAAGGTCGTCCTGAATCACCGTGGTCGGCTCGGCGTCGTACTCGGTCTTTTCCTCACCAGGCCCGACCTCTGGGAGGTCGCCGATCCCGGCGATCACGCCGGGCGTCTCGATCGGGTCCAACTCGAAGCCGTCGAAGGGGAACTCGGTCGTCGAGCGCTTCGTCGCGAGCACCAGCAGGCGGTGGCGCTGCTGCGGGACGCCGAAGTCGGACGCCTTCACGACGCGGTAGCTGACGTCGTAGCCCATCTCGCCGAACGACTCCTCGACGGCGTCGAGGAACTTCCCGTCGGCGGTGTTTTGCATCCCGCGGACGTTCTCGAACAGCGCCGCCTTCGGATCGAGCTCGTTGACCCACGAGATGAAATTCACGAAGAGGTGGTTCCGGTCGTCGCTGCCGTCGGGGCTGACCACTTCGGAGAATCCCTGACAAGGCGGGCCGCCGGCGACGAGGTCGACGGTGTCGCGGCCGACGACCTCGGTGACATCCTGGTTGTCGACCTCGCGGATATCCTGCGTCAGCTCGTCCGGTTCCAGACCCTCGCGATTGTTCGCGAACGAGGCGCGGGCGTCGTCGTCGACCTCGACGGCGTGGACGAGTTCGAAGCCGGCGCGTTCGAGGCCGACGGAGAGGCCGCCAGCTCCCGCGAACAGATCGACGTAGGTCAGGTCCTGCTGACTCATCTATCGGAGAGTGCCGCTCAACCGTATTTAATCGTTGGTACTGGGAGAACCGTTGGAGAGGCGACTTGTCTGGGAGAGCCTCGCCACGGAGCCGGATGTACCTGAGCAAATTTCATATCGTGGGGCGTTGAAGTCGACGTATGAGCCGTGACCTCGTTGAGTTCCCGGTCGAAGTAGAGGTCACACCGGAACGGTACGGAACACTTCGATCGGTACATGTGGTGTCTGGAGAGGATATTCCGCCGGAGTTAGATACGCAGGAGTGGCGACTCGAAGAGCTCTCCTTGGAGTCGTACGTTCGGGATCAAATTGATATCAACACGATCGACGAAACGACAACAGTTGGCGTGGCACGCATTGATTCAGAGACGTTGGAGTGGGAGTTTGTTATAGGAGAAATCAGATAGGCGTATGAATAATTAGCGAGCCAATCAGTCGGTAATGGCCTCTGCCCCACCTTCTTTTGGATACAATTTCTCTCCCTCGTGAGCTTTTTGCTTAAGACTCTCCATTCGCTGTTTAAGCCGGTTATCTCCCGTTACCTCATACTTTTCCTGAACAACCTCTATAAATTCGCTGTATGCCCTCTTCGCTCTTCGATGCAGGTCTTCATACGTCATGTGTTCGTGAGGGCCCGACTCCATACTTTGTACCTTGTCGCGTGCCTCCCTAGTATCGGATATCTTCCCTCCAATAATATAGCCACTGACAGAACGTCCATTTTCGGTATCGCTTGACTCAAGATCCCGGATGTAAGAGACATATCTCTCTAGTTGAGAGAGTTCACTAAATCCGACGGACGCTTCTGGCCGTTTTAATTCGATCACTTTGATTGAGGAGCTATCGCCAAGTGCCACGAAGTCTATGCGTTTATCACTACTCTCACGTTCCTCGTCGTCACCAAATCTTTCTTCTAGTGCTTCTGAAAATCGGACCTCTCTTTCGTAAGAATCCCATCGTGGGTCAAGAAGCCAGGGATTTCTACCAAGAAATCGCTGTAGGTCCTTTTCCCCGACCTCAATATCTATGAGAAGATCGAGTTCACGGATGACTTGGAGTCGATTTTCCGCTCTGCGGAAGGTTTCTACCGCATCAAGAACTTCCAGCTCTTCGAACAGCTCAATTACTTTCCGAGGGTCTTCATAATCTCTTTCTTCGATATCTTCCAATAGATCAGCGAAGGCTTTCCGCTCTACAGCTGTTGCGACGTAATCAGCGGTGTCTTTGAGTGCCTCCTCACCATACCCATCGATCTTCGCAATTTCGGTTAAGAAATCGTCTGCGAGTCGTTTCTCACGTGAAGACAAGTCCTGAATTCGCTCTTCGTAGACATCGAACTGCTTTACCTCCTCCATCTGTTCTTTTTGACGCTTTTTAGCCCACTCGCTACAAACCTGTTTAATGCCACTGTATAGCCATTCTTGTAGCTTTTTCCCCCTTCCAGATTCTAACCTGACACTTCCTCTGTCCGTCGCAATTAGGTCAACATCTTCGTCAATGAACTCGGCATGAACCTCTCCAAGCATATAGGAAAGAGCGTGCTGGCCAGTAACCCCTTGGCCTTCTACTCCATAGAACGCTGGCTCCTGCGCTAGTTTCCCCCTAGCCATGACAGCAACGCCGTTTTCGAGATCATCAACAGTTGACTTTCTGGTACCGATCCATCCATCAACAAAGTAGCCCTCTTCAGCATCAACCGTACCATCTATGTCATCGTCCTCCTCAGTACCAATAGTCCAAATAAAATCATCTTGGCATGTCCGTTTGAGATCTCGCTCTTCAGGTGAAATCTCATCTCCGTTTACGTAGAGGTCAAAGTCATCACGGTCCAGAACTCCGAATTTTCTAGATAACTTTCTTCTGACCCTGGATACCGCTGGTCTTTGCTTTCGATCTAACCGAGTGAGTTTGACTTGGGTGCCGTGTTTTTCCTCATCTACACCTTCCTCATAAGCGGTGATAGTTGGTTCATAAGTCCCTTTTTCCTCAATATCTGCGTCTTCTGCTTCGCTCTGGATCTGTTGATAATCCATCCGGATAGCGACCCGAGTTCCTTCCCGAATGGTTTCAACTTCAACCGATTTTGCCACCCCAAAGCCAGCTAGTTTTCCAATACCCTTTCTGCCCATAACCCGACGCTCTTTTCCTAAAACAGTAGCAATACCACCTGGCTCGTCGTTCTTTCTTCTCTTTCGCGCGACCATGAGAAATTTTTCATTGAGTTCTTCTGGGGACATGCCAATCCCATTATCTCTAATAGTAATCTCATAAGATTCACTCATCGTCTCTTCTGGAATATTAACGTAAACCTCCGTAGCACCTGCGTCCCACCCGTTTGCTACATATTCGGCAATGACAGCAGGAAGAGAGCTATACATGTTCATACCGAGATGTTCGAGAACTTCCATTCCGATTCGCATCACTGGGTCCGGTTCGTTGTCGGGGTAACTGACTCCGTCTTGAACGTTGGCCATATTGATTAATTTCTAATCAATAGTCAGAATACAAATATCTGACTCTCATCATGAAGTTGGCTGACCAGAATTAGTTCAGATACTCTTCCGGGATCAAAAGTCAGCAGCGAGATGAGAATAATCTAGAAACCAGCCCACCAATCTGATCTAGTCGCATGCGGTGGCCGCGGACTCAGCACGGGCACATCAAGACTCGGGTCGACATCTTCACTCAGAGCTCACCCCACGTCGTGATTGGCCAGTAAGTCTCGTAGCGCCCGTCAACGATCTCCCGTTCGTACTGCTCAACGAGTTCAGCATCCGCCAGAACCTCACACCGATCACTCACCCGACTCTGACTGACACGCCCGCGAATATCGAACGCGATCTCCCACGCACCAGCGTCACCGCCGTCAGCGAGCCGCTCTAAAATTCTCTCGCCGAGACCGCCCATCCACGGGACGGAGTTGCGCATTCAGGTCGCTCCCCCGTTCGAGGCTTCACTGTCTGCCGGATCGTGTGCCTCAACGGCATCGCTGTCGTCGTCGATGTAGGTCCAATTCTCGGTGTCGAGCCGACCGTCGAGGTACGCTTCACCGTCGTCAGTAATCACATAGACGCCGTTTCCGAGATGTTTGATTAGACCATTTTCATCCAATTTCTTACACCGACGGTGGACTTGCTGACGCGAATATCGGATCGGTCCTTCACGCTTCATCTTCGTTGGAGAACCAGCCTCGTGTTCAGAGAGATACTCTAGAATCCGATCATCAGCCGCAGTCATCCATTCTCCTGCATATCTCATATCCAACACTGGTGTGCCTTTGCCTATATTACGGTCGCTTATCTCTTGAGATAGTCTTCTGACTTTCAAAGTACCAGCGTTACATTGATAAGACTGCGGTGTTTTGAAACGACTACGGAGCCCGAGCGACGAACCCTCGGCTAGTGAGAGAATGTAGGAATCCCGGTCGCGGTGTCATCAGCACCCGGCCGGGTCGGGTTCTGTGTCGTGACACAGAACCATGCTGACGATAGCAACTGCGGGGTTTAAGCCCTGCGCGACGACCAGAGAATCGAGCGAAACCGATGGCGGCTGCGCGTGCTGCCCAGCGCCGGCTGACGGCTTCGACGCCGAGCGCGACATTCCCGTCTGTTACTCCTGTGCGGAGGTCGACGCATGAGCGCAGAGTGCGCCCCGGACCGCGACGCGCTCGCCGACCTCACCGCCTTCCAGCGCGATCTCCTCTGGGCGCTCTCCCACGAGAATGCTCGGAAAGGGACGGCCCTGAAGGCGGACCTCTCTGACTACTACGGCGAGGCGATCAACCACAGCCGCCTCTACCAGAACCTCGACACGCTCGTCGAGTGTGACCTCGTTGCCAAGCGGGCACGCGATCGGCGCACCAACGAGTACAGCCTCACCGAGGCGGCCCGCCGCGCCCTCGAAGCGCGCCGCGCGTGGCAGGCGGAGGGTGATGCCGCGTGAATCACACCCAGCCACCGCATCTCCGCTTCGACGCTCGCGAGACCCTCACCGGCGAACTCGACGATCTCACCGTTCAACAAGCGGTCGAGGGCCGCGTATGATGAAGAAGCTCTGGCGGTGCCGCCAGTGTGACCGACTCGTCAACCGATTCGTGAACGGGTGGGTCTGCCCGCGGTGTGGGTGGTACTGTGGCCAATCGATCGCGAGCGTGAATCGGGGGCCATGAGTCGAGACAACCAGCAGTCCGCCGACGCAACGCTAACAGGCACCCTCACGAACGACACCATCGCAAGCCTCGATCAGCTGTCGCTTGCGTCCACGTCGGGGGCTTGTCAACACTGCGGGCGCACGTTCACCGAGGGCGATAATGTCGTCGCGTACGTCTACAAGCCGGCAGACCAGCGCACCCACGAGGTCGGCCACTGCGTGTGCGCACATACCGAACACCGCCAGCAGGAGGTGTTCACGCTCGGCGTCCACGAACTCCTCGTCGCCGGGCGTATCGGGATGGCCTCAGACGCCGCGACCCAATCCACGTGGCCGATTCTCGTCGAGCCAGTCCCGCTAGGCGTGAGCGTACCAGCGACGACGACGATCCGCTGGCTCCCGCCCGAGACACCCCTCGCCGAGCGGGTCACGCCGACAGCGACTCACCGGCAGCGACGGCGCGAGGCCCGGGCGCAGGTGACTGTCAGTAACCCAGCGGCAACGGAGGGTGATGACTAATGCGGTTACCATCCCGCACCGAGGCCGCTCAACAACGACGGCCCAAGCACTACCGAACGCGTCCGTCCACCCGACCACCAACGACTGACTCGGACATCACCCTCGCGACGATCGCACACCTTCGGCGGGCGCTCACCGCGAGTACCGCCAGTGACGCAGCCGGCGTGAAGGCGGCGCTCTTCCGAGCGACGCGGACTATCGACGAGACATACCATCCAGACATCGCGGCCGCGATCCGAACCGCCCGCAGTGTCGATCCTGTCTCGCGAACAGTCCGCCAGTACATCCGAGAGCTGCTCCGGCGGCTCGTCGCGGTGGTCAACTACTGGGAGCCATCCAAGTGATGCCAGCAGACAAGCAGGCCCGCTGCGGGCACGCACAGCCCGCCAACCAGGGCCACAAGCGTGGCGTCCATCTTGTGGGTCCAACCACACAGTATGACGCCGCCGGCAGCCACTGTGGAAGCGTCTCGCCCCGGCTGACCGAGTGGATACCCGAACTCCTCGACCAGCTTCGTGAGGCGAGTACAGAAACAGTCCGAACCCAGACACCCCACACCAACCCGTGGCGGGCGAGTACGTCACTCCTCGATACCACCCTTCCGGAGTGGAACTCCCTCGATGACACGTGGGATGATGCGACCGCCGAGGCCGTCGCGTACACGCAGGCAATTACCGAGTTGGCGCTCGTCGACGGCGACACCGAGTCGTCATATCACACGCAACGCCACGACGAATTACGCGACACGGTTCATACAGTCGGCACCGGCCGCGGCGCGGTCAACGCCGGGCTTGGCGCACTCGCAAAGGGACCAGTCGCGCTCCACCGCGAGTTCGACGCGACTCCCCGAGCGATCACCCTCGCGCTCGATGGCCCAGCCTGGACCGACCTCACCGACCGCCGAACTGGCGTTCGCGCGCTCGCGACCATCGCCGTGCTCGCAGCCGGGTTCGACGTTCGCGTTGTCGTCTCTCCGGCGCTCAAACGCCACCTCACCCAGCGGTACCCACAGTGGTGTGAAATCCACCTCGATCTTACCCATGGCCGGGATCGGTCCCACCCGCATCCCCACCGCGGGCAGTCCCACGAGCCGACCACCGACGAGCGCCACCCCGCCTGGCAAGCGCTCGATGGGCTCAAACACACACCGGGGAAACGACGCCTCCTCACCAATCTCGACGCTACCACTGGGCGAACCTACCAGGATCTCGAACACGATCATGCGATCGACATTGAGGCAGGGACGGTCAGCCGGTACGTCCTTGATCTCGAGACGCGTGGGCTCGTCGACGTCGACCGTCGAGGCACTCACCACAGCGTCACACTCTCTGAACGCGGTCAGACGGCCGTGGCTGGGTATCTCGACGCTGCCGGCGACCTCGTCCATCCCGAACAACGCCGACTGACTGACGATCTTACTGCGACCACTCACGATGTCACAAGTACAGTGTCGCCCCGCCGGGGGGATCCCACAGGTGACACCCCACCCCCACTCGAGGAGTGGCTGGCGGCGACGGGTGACCCCGACGCCGACGGAGAGTTTGTCCAGTGGCTCAGGGGACCCGACACTGTCGATGAAACCCACCTACACGACCGGTTCACAACCCCCGCCCAAGACGATAGCGTCACGCTCGTCGATGACACCCCAACCCCGTTCGATGACGGCCGGGTTGGGTATCTGAGCCACACCCCCGGCGAGGCGCAGGTCGTCCTCCAGTGGGGTGGGCCCTTAGCCACCCTGGGACGTCTCGCGGCTGTCTTACTCAGCCATAAGGCGCTCTCGAAGGTCCTGACGCCGTCGCGGTTCGGCCGCGCATTCGAGGCAATCCACCGTGGTGATCTCGAACAAGACGCCCCACGAGTGCTGTGTCGTGGTCACCAGGTTGGCTGGTACAGCGAGGACGAGCACACGTATGCGGCGTGGCGTGAGCGCATCACGACTGTTCGCGATACGCTCCTCGCTCGTGTCGCCAAACACACGAGCAGTACCAACGGTGCCGCCCGAAGCGAACTCTTCGAAGACCTCCACGGGTTAGTCGCCTCGGCTACCCACCTGTATCACGCGATCGGCGTTGATTTGACGACCACAATCAGACTCCCGGACACCGAGGCGCTCATCAGAAACTCGACGCAACGCCGGCAGCTCTGTACGTTCCTCGCGAAGACGGTGCCCAAACAATCCGTCTACGGAGTTCACTCGGGCTACCGCATGTTGTTCGAAGAGCGCCCGCCCAAACTGCGGCGGCGGCTTCCCTACGACGTCGAGCCTGACGCGACGATGGATCTGACGATGTCGTGGGTACTTGCGGGCCCGACGATCACCGATCTCCGCGATGCGATCCAAGAGGCACTCACCACAGAGCTCACCGCGGTGCGAGAGGCGATCGCAGATGGCACCGAACCTGCCCCCACGCTCTCGATCCCGGTCGTCGACGGGACGACCTACCCCGCCATCCGGCGGGTGATTGACGAGATCGCGATGACCCACGACGCCCAGTGGACACCCCACGAGCGACAGCGGCTCGTGCGGCTCTGTCTCCGCTCGTTCGGCCTGTCGGACACCACGCGGCGTGCGTGCCCGTACGATGTCGTGGTAAGCCTCCTGCGCGCGCTGAACGAGTCTCACTCCCCGACCGTGGCTGCGGTTGAACGCGCGGCGGCGACGCTCTCTGTCGCGCGGTTCCGTCCCGATCTCGTACCAACGGCGACGGCGCTGTATGCGACCCTACTCAGAGCCGACGAGCCGCTCGGCCGCTCAGCGTTACTCGAGCGGGCCGACATTGCGGCCAGTAGCTATGATCGCCGGATTGGCACTGTCCAAGCGCTTGACCGAGTACAGGCCGTCCAGATAGATGGCCACCGACGCTGGGTCACCACCGACGAACCCAGTCACCCGTCACCACAGCCGTCGCCGTGCCTCGGTCACCCCCATTCCTGGCTCCCGCTGTTGACGCATCGCTCACGAACACATTCAATCGCTCTCGCCCCCACCCTGTGGGTTCCACTCCGAGTCGGCTGGCGACACCCACATCGAATCCCCACGTGGGATCAACACGCCCCGACTGTCACCTCCCTTGACACCGCCCTTCCGGTGAACCAGTGGGGACCGCACCGGGAGGACTGTACCGCAATCACCGACGCACCAACTCATCACAGCCACCGACCAGCCGCAGCGCTCGAAACCATCACCGATGAACCACGCATGACACCACAATACTACGCACCGACCGTATCGCTTCTCAACCACCGACGTCTCCTCTTACCACGGGGTGTGTCCCAATGAGACACTCAGCAAGCGATCGTACAACCGACGCCATCTGCGAGCGCTCGCCCACCAAAGAGGAGACACACATCCGCGTCGCCCGCTGTGAAGAGGCCTCATCTCAACTCACGTCTAGCGTCGAACAGCGGAATCAGCGCCTGTGTCTCACCGTGTCCACTAACGATGCGTAACGCCACAAGTACACGACCGAAGATTGTTCGAGTAATCGACAAGTACGACCTCGACGGCATTGGCGACGAAATGGTTGCGGAGTGGACAAAGCCCGAGAGTACCCGGCGCTCTTGTCGTGAACTCGCGGAATTCTTCAACATCCGTGTACTCGATGCAGCACTCCGCGAAGCGGGTATTATCTGGGATAGACCACTTGTTGAGGAGTGTGCCGCGATCATCAAAAATAAGGATAAATCGCTGACAGGATATGATCTCGATAGTAGGGGAGTAGACACCGACGAAGTCGGCGGAGACATGGTTTCATATCAATCGATATATACGTATCTGACAGAGTATCGTGATACTGAGTATGAGCGTGAGGTCGATGATATTCACTCGCGAGTTGCGAGTTTAGGACAGATCGAAACAAAGACAGAGACGATTGCTACGGGGATTATCTCACGGTCTGTATCCCACAACCAAGTATACGGAGCAGAGCCTCAAATAGAGGTTACGACGGAATGTATTTGTGAGACATGCGGGACCAACACCGAGATGTCGGTGTATCTGCGAAACGACGGCTGTCCTACCTGTAGTCGGCCGCGTTAATTTCGCTCATTCTTTTTTGTCATTCTATTGAAATACCTAGCATACTTTGAGGTGGAGCCTCCGACCTCAAGGAGCGACCGGAGGGAGCGAGTAGGCCGGAGAGGAAACCGACATACTACTGAGCAAGTGTTAATTTACATCCCACCGTACTGGCAACTAGTGCTGTGCTGGCACAAGTCCCGCGCAGTACGGGCCGCAGTAGCCCGGCCCCAAATGGTGGGTTCACCGACCCCGAAGGGCGTTCGGTGGGCGGAGCGCACAAAACGCCCCGTCGCGTCAACTGACGGCGAGGACCACATCAAAGCTCCACCCTCAACGAGCGAGCTTGTCAGTGCGAGCGAAGTAGGATGGGGTCGGTTACTGAGTGGTGGTCTCTCGGAGACGTGCCGAATTCAGCGCGGGGAGGGTGTCAAGGTGATGACGGCGCTGTATCCCCTCCCTGCTCGCTCCCTTCGGTCGCTCGCTGGGGAAAGGGCCTTAGCGCCTATCTTCAGGTGAAGTAGGGTAGTTCATTCTTCTCTGGCACGACCGAAGAAAGCGAGTGCTGCGCCAAGGAGTGTGATATTTTGAAGGAACGATGTGAGTTCCCCACCGCGCTCTTCCTCGTCGACTGCCCAGAAGTCGTGTATGAGTGGCGTCACACCTATCAAAAACGCAGCTACAGCGCTCGCAGAGAGTTTTGGAGCCTTCCACACGCTAATTCCGAGACCACCGCCGAGAAGAAGACCACTACCTGCCGGCACAAGTGTCTCTGCCTCAGGCACCCCTTTTGCATCGGCGTATGCAACCCGTCCATCAAGATTCGTGAGATTCCGCACGGCAAGCGCTACAAGGCCAGATCCAAACAGTACTCGGCCAAGAAGAGCTGGTTTTTCTGTGCTGTCGGTGTCTGTTTCAGACATTACCAGCTGGTAAAATAGCCGGTGATATAAGACTCATGATCATCGTATGAGGCGGATTTGTTACACATCTCTATCAAATATAGTAATACAGTCAAAACCCATATTAACCCCGATAGACGCCTCCCGATATGGCCGCAGCCACAGACAACGACCAGCTACAAGAGAGTAGCGCCGAATCTGGCGGGGACTTCTGGCGACAGTCGTTCGAGCAGTTCATCGAGGACCTTCCTGAAGCAGCATTCGTCGTCGACGCCGATGGTGACATCACCCAGTGGAACACCGCAATAGCCGGCCTCATCGGCCTTCCCGCAAGCAAAGCCGTCGGCATGAACGCATACGATGTCTTCGGCACTGAAGGCGAAGATGAAACCCTCGCCGAAGAAGTCCTCCGTACTGGAACCCCCATCCGTGAAGACCAGTTCCGATCCGCAGAACGACCGGACGGCACGAAAGCACATGCGCGCGCGATTGGAACCCCGATACAGACACCCACTGGCAAGGTCGTTGGGGCTGTCGAGTTGCTCTTCGATGTCACCACCGTCGTCGAACAGCGGGAGACGCTCGCCGACCTCCAAGAAGAGCTCTCGGACAATGTCGAGACATCGATGGAACAGCTGAGCGAGTCGACAACCGAAGTTGCGAATCGCTCGAATGAAATCAGCCAGCTCGTCGACGAGCAGGCAGCCGAGCTCGAGAGTACCCAAGGCGAGATCTCCGGATTCAGCGCCACTATCGAAGAGATTGCGTCCAGTGCCGAGGAAGTCAGCAACCAAAGCGCGGAATCGAGAACCCTCGCCGAAGAGTCCGTCGACACCGCGGGGGAGGTTATCGACCAAGTGGACGACACAGCCGAGAAGTCAGCTTCGGTCGCAGACGACGTCGCTGAGTTGAAAAACGAGATCGAACAAGTCGAAGAGCTCGTCGGCGTGATCAACGATATCGCCGAACAGACGAACATGCTCGCGTTGAACGCCAACATCGAAGCGGCACGCAGCGACAGTGATGGGTTCGCGGTCGTCGCCGACGAAGTGAAGAACCTCGCCAATCGCTCACAAGATCAAGCTGACGAGATCGAAGAAATCGTCGCAAGGATCAAAGAGAAGGCTGCGACGGCGACTACCGAAGTAAGAGCAGGAAACGCCGAGATCCAGTCCGCGAGAAACGACATCCAAGGCCTCCTCGAAAACCAGAAACAGATTCTAACGGTGGTTGAGCAAACCGAAAGCGGGATCACCGAGATCGCAGACGCAACGGATGAGCAGGCGAGCGTGGCCGAAGGGATATCGAGCGCTGTCGACGATGTCTCTGAACGGGCTGCCCTCGTGAGTGAAGAAGTCACAGAGATTGCTGACGAAAACGACAATCAAACAGAGATGGTCGCGGGGCTAACCCGGCAGGTCAAACAAATTGACCGCGAACTCGCAGAGGTCATGAACACGTCTGTCTGAGGTAGATGTCTCGTGATCGGACAGACGAACAGTCTCATCCCACGTTTCCGCTCTAGTTCGCTGACGGCTCCTTCCGTGGGAGTGAGATGCTGACGACAGTTCCGGTCACCTCATTTTCGCCAAACTGGACACGACCGCCGAGGAGATCGGTTCCCCACTTGATGATCCAGAGCCCGAGCCCACTTCCATGGTGAAGCACAGATTCGGTTCCTTCAGAAAGTACGGATAGTTCGTGCTCGGGTATCCCCGGCCCATTATCGCGGATTTCGATCTGTACCTGTTCGCCTACGCTGGCGACAATCTCAACATGTGGACTGTCACTGGTATTGTGTTCAGCAGCGTTTTCGATAGCGTTCGAAAGCACTGGACTAACAAGCACATCGGCGGGTACATCTTGGTCAGGACACTGAAGCTCGAATGTAACGTCGGAAAAGCGTGATCTAACCTCTCTCAGCCGCTCTTCAAGTATCATCTCTATCGATCTGACGTCGGATTCTTCTCGAGCGCGACTGAAAAGCCGGATTGCCTCGCGACCTTTCTGTCCTAACTCATCGATTTGAAGTGCGCTTTGTTTTACGCGCTCGGCTGCTTCCGTCGGCAGGTCCTCGCTATACCCAAGTATCAGGTTAGTTTCTGTCTTGATGTTGTGGCGAAGCACGCGATTGAGAACCTGTAGACGCTGTTCTTGGCGCAAGAACTCAGTCACGTCCTGTAACGTCACCATGCTCCCGATGACCTGCCCTCGCTGGGTAGTAATCTCGACAGTTTTGATCTTGAAGTCCCGCTTACCTGAGTGGGTTTGTATCGTAAGGAAGTCTTCAAATACTCCAGAATCTGGAAATGCCTCGTACTTAGGAATCGTCTCTGGCGCAGATGATCCGAGCAGTTCGTCTCTTTGTACATTAAGCATCTCTAGTGCTGGACCATTGACGTTAATCACGTTGTCATTCAAATCAAGAACAAGTATCCCCTCTTGGGTACTATCAAATACGAGTCTTCGAGCGGTAGTGTTCGGTGCCGGATTCGTTCGCAGTAAACTGTACCGTCGAATGGCGGTCAGGTAGATGACGCCAGAAACTGAAAATGCGACTGGTGTCGGGTCAATAGGCGTGCTAAGCACGTTTGTGAGGTAGCATAGGTTTATACCCCAGGGAATGATCAACGCCCCAATCAGCGTATACGCCTGCTTCCGAAACGCAGCCATCTGGCTCAGGGCCAACCGGACTAACAGGGCACTACCCACGCCACCCAGTAAATACGTATAAGCGGCAACAATCCAATACCAGATGCCTCCGCTGTCGTTCTGGGCGACGCTGAGATCTGGTGTTTGTGCGATACTGATCTGTAGAAGTCCCTGAGTCGGCCCGAGAATGGCTAAAATCACGGTCACCACCGGGACGACCGTAAGTGCCGATACATATCTCCAGTTCAAAAAACGATCGTGACCAGTGTATGATAACGCAAACAGCATCCACCCGAGTGGGATTGCAACGACGCCTATCCACATCAGGTACATCCAGAATAGCTTTGCCTCCACACCAGGTGCTCGGAGTCGAAAAATAAGCATAAGCGACCAGAACACCTGCCCGGCCAGCAACAGTACGAGAGGTCTCGCCCCCGGAGATTGCCCCTCTCTCCACGCTAAAATAGCCGAAGCTGAGCCAAGAACGACGGAGATGTGTAACACAGACAGCAGAAAGATAGTATTTGACACAGTCTTACAAGGACATCTATGTATACTAACTTTATGTCTAAGAAATTTAACTTTCCACGGTCAATAAAAAAGAGAGTGCCGTGGATTACCCGATGATAGCGATGAACAGTCCGCACGCCACGAACACGTAGTTCATCTCACCGAGCAACTCCAGGCGACGGTAGTCGTTACTACGCCCAATTCGACTATTGAGGAAAACCGCCAGCACTCGTCCAGCAAGAAGGACCAACGCAAAAAGTGCTGGGAGGAATCCGCTAAGAAACGCGCCAATGACGACGAGAACTGAGAGCATGTTGATGATGTACAATAGATGCCGTGTCCGCTTGACGCCGACGACAGTCGGGAACGTTGAGACATTATTTTTGACATCATCTTCGATGTCGCGGACGTTCGGAATTTCAGTGTTGACGAAAATATCGGCAAAAAAGTAAACCGCCAACACAATGGCAAGTGGCGTGATTGCGGCATCGGCAAACACAATTGGCAGGACTACCATTGCTGTCGCCCACGCCAGTGCCACAAGCGTAGAATTAAGCACAAAGATGGTCTTCAGTCGCTGGACCGGCACAAGCGATCGTTCAGACAGATCTGCTACATACAAGATCCAAGTAACGCCTGGAATGAGGGTGACCGCAAGCGCAAGTGGGCCACCAAGCGCCGAGAGAGTAATTGCAAGTCCGTATGCTCCAGCAGACGTGATCGAAAGAAGACGCCTGTGTCGCCCGATGAACGCACTTCGCTCGGACGTCGCTTGTGGGTCGTATCGCACATCGCTGATTCTGTCACCGACGTAGACACCGTAAGCGACCAATCCAACGACGACGGGTGCCAGGGATGGCTCGAGCGACAAGATCACCATCGTGACAAGTGTTCCCGCGATCCCCATGCCTACAATATCGAGTTGGAGGAAAATACAGGCTTTTCGTATGCGATGCCACAGTTTGACCGATGGACGAAAACCGCTACCGGTTCCGGTAGATTGTCTATCGGAACCCGTCCGTTCTGGTTTTTTCTTTGACATTCTGTTGGGGACACCGCAAGAAAACACGCTGTTGCTTCCCTGGGTGCCAGCTATAAATTACTTCTAATTGACAATAAAGATAGATAGATACTTCTCATCAGATTAACAGGCCGTTTTCGGGTTTCGCGAATGATCGTTTTTCTGACATAATGTGTTTGCTGTTCGCATCTCTTACCAGTAGTTGGTAATACAATTTATTTATTCAGAGATGATGTTGGAATTATAGTAATAATCAAAACGATATACTTCTTCCCACTCTGAGTGGGAATATGACCAAAGTGGATTCAAAAGGGCTAATCGTCCTCCCGCAAGAAGTGCGAGACCGACTTGGTATTACTCCGGGAACAGAGGTTGATATCCGCGAAAAAGACGGGAAAGCAGTTGTTGAGCCAGAGGACAGCCCCGACGAAATTCTCGACAAGATGGAACAACTCATTGAAGAAGCGTCTTCGAACCAGGGAGAGACGACACCTATTTCTGAAGGGGCCGACCCGGTTGCCCACAGACACAGAGATGCCGTTCAGCATTTTCGAGGTGGAGCCCCCGACCTCAAGGAGCGAACGGAGTGAGCGAGTAGGTCGGGGAGGAAACCGACATGGGACGACACAACCACCACACCTCGACCGACTGACTCCCGACCACATAAGTACCGTCGGGTACTCTCTGAAACTATGGGCGTGCGTCGAACCGCCGTCGTGAAACTCGCCGTTTCCGACGAGCAACGCGACGCACTCCACCGAACCGCCCAGCAATACCTGTACTGCGCGAACCGAACCGCCGA
>NZ_SGUB01000027.1:0-42627 GCF_005435235.1 Halorubrum sp. GN12_10-3_MGM | reverse complement strand
AACTCGGGATTGACCTGATTTTCATTCCATCAGGCTCACCGCACCTCAACCCAATCGAGCAAGTCTGGAAGTATCTCAAATGGACGATGGCACCAATCGTCGTTGAGAGCGAAGCGGAATTCAAAGACCTCGTTCAGGAAACTTTTGAGAAAATAACGAAACGCGTCAGCTTCGCAAAGAAGTGGTGTGAACAGTTCCTTGACTTTCGAATGTTATCTTAATCATTAAACCGGTCGTCAGATGGCCGGTTCGCGCGGACGACCCGACGCACTGCGAGGGCAGTTCACGCAGCCCGTCGAACCATATTGACGAACTCCTTGTACGGCCACCACCAGAGGCGACGTCCGCCTCGGCGGGGCGTCGCCAGGTCTTGAACACATCTTCAGCAAGCAGACGTTCTAACTAACTCGCTTTGTGAGGTACTGAAGATGCGATCGGCTGCGAGGCTTAGAGGCTGGTGCTAGTTCATCGTTTGTCCAGTCGGGCGAATCATGAGTTCGTTGACGTCGACGTGTTCGGGTTGGTTCGTTGCGTACACGATTCCACGGGCAATGTCTTCGGGAGCTAGCGTTGGCATATCCACTTCGGAAAGTTGTTCAAGCAGTTGCTCGTCAGTAATGTGAGTCGGGAGCTCAGTATCAACCGCACCCGGTTCGATGACCGTGGTTCGGATGTCCTGTGGCGAGAGTTCCTGTCGAATGGCATCGGTGAAGGCAGTGACACCGAACTTCGTGGCGTTGTAGCCACTTCCGTTGGTCATCGTTTCCCGCCCCGCAACTGACGAGACGTTGACGACGTGGCCACCGTCTTGCTGTTGCATGATGGGGACCACAGCGTGCGTGAGATTCATCAGCCCTATCAGATTCACTTCGACCATCTGCCGGAGATTCGACCGGTCTGCTCGTTCCAGTGGCTCGAGAAGCATCACGCCGGCGTTGTTCACGAGGACATCGATCTGGCCGTACTCGTCAATAGTCGTCTCGACCAGTGTGTCAATATCGTCTTCCTCCGTGACATCGGTTTCGACGACGAGTGCGTCTCCACCTTCCGTGGTGATTCGGTCCGCGAGCGCTTCGAGTTCGTCGACACGCCGTGCTGCAAGCACGACGCTTGCGCCCTCTGTGGCAAGTGCTTCGGCAGTCGCCTCGCCGATTCCTGAAGATGCGCCAGTTACAATCGCAACACTGTCGGAAAGGTACTTGCTGTCAGTCGATGGGTTATCAGACATCAACAGAAGATATGTGATACCGGAAGGAGCGAGTTGTGCTTACCAGTAAACCCATTTATATAGACAAATGACCATACTTCACACTCCAGGGTATTGAGCGGGATTCTGATGGAGTCACACTCCGCTAAATTAAACGCTGGGTGCGACAACCTGTGGGGTCAGAGGGTGCGAGGGATCAGACGACAGTCTGGCGAAAAGCGACCGAGAGACAAGATTTACTCACATGGAACAGTCAATGGAATCCCGAAAGAGTCCGAGGCTACTGCGGCAAGACACTCATATACTGCTGTGGACCAACAGTCTCGCTTATCAGCTGCCTCTCAGCTCTGCGCAGGAGATCAGACGCCGCGGCGGCTGAGACATCGAGTTCGGACGCAAGATCATCCGTCGTGAATTCACGCGGAGAATCGTAGTACCCCTCGGCGAAGGCGATCGAGATGGCCCGGTACTGCTTGTCGGTCAACCCGAACTGGTCGCGTTCGCCGTCGTTCTCGGGGTCTGACGCGATCTTTAACAGCTCGAATGGAATGTCGTGGACCTTACATCGATCTCGCAGTGTGGCCAACGACTCGTAATCCGAGAACACCTTCTGTTCGCGAATCCCTTCGCTGGTCACTGTTGCATCCATGACAACTCCCTCAATTTCTTCTGGGTCGTGAGACCGGGCAAGATTCGAGTCATCTCTCACGATGAGTTGATAGAACCAGCCGTCGGCGGTTTGTCCAATTTCCATCGCATTGATAACCTCCGTAGCCGAATCCAGTTTTCGATCGAACACACCGTGCGAACCTGTATCGACAGTTACCGTCATCAGTATCTTGTTATTGTTGAGAATAAACGGGTTCGAGATCGATAGCTCACCGCTTGGAATCGCTTCTGCAAGTCCAACGAGTGGGAGCGTGCGGTCAGCCAGGAGAATCTCGGCGACGAGTACCATGGGTGATAGTTGGCTTCGGTCTATTTAATTTCGAGTTTCCACGCTGGGGAGACTCACTGTGGTGCTTTCACCGTCTCGGTTGTCTCGAAGTCATACTCGACGCCAGTCAGCTTCTCGCTCACGTCCCAGAGTCGCGCTGCGTCATCTACTGATGTCAGTCGCTATTCAAGTGAAAGTTTCTGTGGTCTGATCGTGGTCGCGTTAAGTTAGAGGATGAGGCGGACAATTTCTGAGTGTCTATGCCAGAATTCGGCCGCCTCAGCGAACGTATCACGTGGATCGACTTGCCGTTTGTGGAGCGAGGTCGAACGCCTCGCTGGGCGATTGAACTAGGGCTCCGCTGTCATTTGGTCGGTATGTCACTTCGTGAGGGAAGTAAACATCTTGAACTGTTTGGGATCGATCGGAGCTACGTTGCGGTTCATAACTGGGTTCATAAAGCCAATCTACAGCCGATCTCAACCGTCTCCGAGAATCAACTCGCGGCTGACGAGAAGATGATCCGCCTCCACGGCCAGCAGTTCTGGCTGTACGGCGCGGTTGATCCACAGACGAACGGGATCCTCCCCGTGAGCCTCTTTCCAACCACAAATAAACAGACGACGCGATAGTTTCTCACCGAGCTACACCGGCGCTATCAGCTCGATAACGTGGAATTTCTCGTCGATGACGCAGACTATCTTGGCTCAATCCTCGCTGAAGACGGCTATCGATTTTAAGTCATTCGGCATGGAAGTTGGAATGCCATCGAACGTGTCTTTTGAGAAATAAAACGACGAACATCTTCGTTTGCGAACAGTTTTAGCAATGTCGCGTGAGAGACAGCTCAAAACTGGCTCGAAGCCTTCGCCGTCTATCACAATTCACGTCAAAATTAACACGACCGCAAGGTCAGATTTCTTGCCGGCATCTGCGACTTGATTAGTAATTTGTATTTTGTCTCACATATTGAACTTAGATAGGAGCAACAATTACAGGTATGTCGGTGAACAGCCCACATTTGTCGTTTAATGAGCAATTATATGTAGTAAAGCCTTCCAATGAGTGATGGCACGACGGCATTCACGACGGTCTGTGCTGAACGCGGCGGCTGCCGGCACCGCGGTTTCACTTACCGGCTGTCTCGGCGGCGACGATGGCGGCCAAACAGTGCGGATTTCTGGTGGCGTCGGGCCACTGCCGATGGTACAGGTGTGGGCTGACATCTATGCTGAGCAAAGCGACCTTGCCTTCGATATCTCCGGCGGCGGCACTGGGGTCGGAGTGTCAGATCTGTTTAATAATCAGGTTGATGTAGCAATGATGGGGCGTGAACCCTTTGAAGAGGAACTTGAACGCGGGCTGGTCGCGGTGCCGATGTTGATCGACACCGTCGTGGGAACGGTTAATAAAGACAACCCGGTTATCGATCAGATTCAATCACAGGGGGTAACTAGAGCGGAGTTAGAAGCAATATTTACTAAAGAGATCACTAACTGGGGAGAACTGTTTCCAGACGCCGGTGTTGACGCCGAGATCGTCGTCTACGGCCGTTCGGACGCCTCTGCGGCGTACAAAAAGTGGGGTGAGTTCCTCGGCGGCGAAGGCGACGCCTACACACAAGACGATCTTGAGGGACTCTCGGACGGCAACTTCAATGGCGATCAGCCGGTTGCCCAGTCGCTCGGCGAGAGCGAGAACGCCATCGCGATGAACAACGTCAATTACGTCTACAATCTCGACAGCGGCGAACTCGACGGTGATATCCGGCCGATTCCCCTTGATCAAAACGGTGACGGACTCTCTGAATCGGAGTCGTTCTATCAAACTCGCGGCGAGTTGCTCGCGGCCGTTGAGCGCGGCGACTACCCGGCACCGCCGGCCCGCGAGATGTGGCTCGCCGCAAACGGCACGTTCGACGCCTCTGTCGCGCCGTTTATACAGTGGGTGCTCACTGACGGCCAACAGTATGTCTCCGAAAACGGTTACGTCCCTCTAACGGAAGACCGTCTTGAAGATGGACGAGCGACCTTGGAAAACAACACGGAATCGTGACCACCGACACCGACAGTCTGCGGAAGCGGGCTCGGTCGAGCCGCCTCGGCCGACGGCTGCTTGCCGAACGCTACAGTAGCTACTGGCTCACCCTGGCGGGGTATCTGGCGATCGCGCTGTTTGGGGGGATCACACTACTACTCTTCTACCGATCGCTGCCAATCCTCTCGGAGTATCCGCTGAGTTCGATGTTAACCTCTACAAACTGGGACCCTGCGCGGAACAATTTCGGCTTTTTGCCGGCGATCGTCGGTACCGTCTACGTCACCGCACTCTCGATGGTAATGGGGGTTCCGATTGCGCTCGGTGCGGCGATCTATATCGCCGAGTACGCTGAAGGGCGAACAAAAACACTCGTCGCCGCACTGATCGATGTGTTGGCGGCGATCCCGAGTGTGATCTTCGGGCTGGTCGCACTGATCGTCGTCGTGCCGTTTATCGGTAGCTACGTCGCCCCGGTGTTCAACGAGAGCACCGCTGGCGTCGGCATCTTTACTGTCAGTCTTGTGATGGCGATCGTCGTCACCCCGTTTATGACCTCGCTGTCGGTCGAGTCGCTCGAATCGCTCCCCGACGAGCTGCGGGAAACGTCGCTCGGCGTCGGCGCAACCAAGTTTGAGACGATCCGATCGGTGTTGCTTCGGGCGGCTGGGCCTGGGATTTTTTCGGCGATCTTACTCGGCTTTGGGCGCGTGTTCGGCGCGACGATCGTACCAGCGTTGCTGATCGGCGGCCAGACACAGATTCCCACCTCGGTCTTCTCGACCGGCCAGACGCTGCCAACGCTGATCGTCAATGATTTCGGCGAGCTGATGTCGCTCCCGCTCACACAGTCGGCGTTGATATTTGTCGGGCTGATGCTCGTCGTCGTCGTCTGGCTGTTTAACTTCGGGGCGATGCTCGTCCAGCGGCGGCTCAAACGGCGGTGGCAGTACCAATGAACCGCTATACCACACAGCGACTGTTCGGTATCGCGGTGCGGGCGGCCGCCCTGCTTGTCGTCGGTGTGTTACTGTTGGTCATCGGGGTCACCGTCGTCAGAGGTGGGGGCGTGTTGCTTGCCGATCCATCGATTGTACTCACGCCACCCGGCTCGCGATACATGCTCGAAGGAACGGGAGGCTTTCTACATGCAGTGCTTGGCAGCCTCTTTATTGTCGGCCCGGCAACCATCGTCTCAATGGTGGCTGCGGTGTCGACGGCGGTCTATCTCCAGAGCGACTACTCCAGTAAACGGTTTTCCGACGCTGTGAACATGTTTCTCAACGTGCTGTGGGGTACCCCGCCAATCGTCTACGGCGTCTTCGTGTTGACGATCATCATCGCTACAGGTGCCCAGACAAGTTTATTTTTCGGCATCGTCGCTATCGCTATCTTCCAGTACCCGATTATGACGCGCTACACCGACGAGGCGTTGCGTGCAGCCCCGGAGACGGTTCGAGAATCGACCTACGGGCTTGGTGCGACCCGGTTTGAGAGCATGCGGATGACCGTTCGGGCGGCCGCACCAGGCGTTATCGCCGGCTTGGTGATGGGGTTTGCCCGCGGTATTGGCGATGCGGCAACCGTGCTGTTTACCACCGGCCGAAGCACCCGGATGCCTGGTGGACTGTTCGAGGCGGCGACGACGCTGCCGGTGCTCATTTTCGATCAGGCGATGTCGTTTAATCCTGAGGTTCGTTCCCACGCCTACGCGGCGGCGTTCGTGTTGACTATTGCTGTGCTCGGCTTGATCCTCCTCTCGAAGCTGTTAGCCGGCCGCTACGCGCGATATACACCCGGAGGAAACAGATGACAGAGATCCCACTCACGACAGACCAGCTTTCAGTAACGTACACCGGCGACCGCGAAATCGAAGCCGTCAAAGGAGTCTCTATCGACTTCCCGGCCAACACGCTCACAACAATTATTGGCCCTTCCGGCTGTGGGAAATCGACGCTGTTGAAATCGCTCAACCGGCTTCACGATATTCAAGAGAACGTTGAGATCGACGGTGATGTCTTGCTCTCCGGGGACTCGGTGTACAATACCAACGTGCCAGCCCCGGAGATACGCAGACAAATCGGCTACGTTCCCCAGACCCCGACCGCGCTGCCGGTGTCGATCTACGAAAACGTTGCCTACGGGCTGCGCATCCACGGTGACTACGAGTCGAAGGCCGATCTCGACGAGAAGGTCGAAACCTATCTCCGGAAAGTCAACCTCTGGGATGAGGTCGCCGATCGGCTTGACGCGCCGGGCGCGGAGCTATCAACCGGACAAATCCAGCGGCTCTGTGTCGCCCGGTCATTGGCTGTCGAGCCGGACGTGTTACTCTGTGACGAGGTGACCTCCGCGCTCGATCCGGTGTCGGCCGAAAGCGTCGAGAAGACGCTCAGAAAATTAAAATCCGAGTATACGATTATTCTTGTCACCCACAGTATGGCTCAGGCACGCCGACTCGCCGACGAGGTCGTGTTCCTCTATCTCGGAGAGGTTATCGAGAGCAACGACGTTCAGTCGTTCTTCGAAGATCCACAAGAGGAGCGGACAAAGACGTTTATTGGCGGTACAACACCGGTTGACCGCGACGACACACCTGCCGAGCAGACGGCCACACCACCGGCCCCTGACGGGAGTAAAGGGTCGACTGCCGGCGATGACAAGCAGTGAACAAGGTAGTAAAAATAGAGTCTATCTCTAGACCCGTATTTGAGGGGGCGGAAGTAGTTGACAGACGGACTTAAAGAACAATTCAGGCAGATATTGATCCTGAGGAAGTGAACGGAGATTCTCAAATCATAGAGCATCAAGACACGAACTTTCGATTGCTAGATCAAATTGATTCGCAGATAGAGTCTGGTGAACGGAGGATCAGAATAATAAGTATTGGGTTGATAATTATCTGATTGTCTCTTCAAATGGTCCAGAATATTTAAAATTTGCGTTCTTTCAGGCGTAGTGTTCAGATAAGCTGGTTCCATGCGAAAGCGAATGATCTGAACCACTCGTCAGCAGTTTCTGCTTTGGCGTTTCTAAAATAGTTTGAGAACTGGCAGTTCTGCGTTTTACCTCACGAAAGACACGTTCGGCGCTGTTCCGATTTCCATGTCGCTCGTATCTGAAATCGAGGTCGTGTTTGCGACAGGCTCGCTGAAGTGAAGCTGATCCATCTATGAGAACGGTTGCGTCATCCACGTCGTGTTTGTCACAGAGATCAGTGAAAAACCGATCTGCGAGAGCGTTATTTGTCGTCGGCTCAAGCTGTGTATGGAGCAGATCGTTCGTTTCCGGATCGACAGCAGCGTACAGCCAATATTGTTCATAGTCAAGCCGAATCACAGTCTCATCAACCGCAATGTGATTCGGGCTCCGACCAGATTCCGGCTGTAGATCGGCTTTGTGAACCCAGTTGTGAACGGTGGAGCGCACTCGTCCAACACCGAATACCCCAGGAAACGAAACAGTATTTGAAAACGATAATCCTGCTGAATGAAGCTGAATACTGAGCTTCATCAACAGCCGCGGTGTTGCCTCTCGCTCCACAAAATCTAACTTGATCTCGTCTAAACAGCCGTTGAGGCGGTCGTTTTCGGGCATAGACACTCTGAAGACGCACCGCCTCACTTTTCAATCCTTATCTGAACACCGCGGACATTTCCGGGGGTTGATTGAATGGATAGCAGTCCAACCCTCGTGCTGTCTTGCGGTTTGGTAAGAATCCTGTAGCGCCCATGTTTCTGACGCCGAGCGGAACGAGTAATCAAAACTGGGCCAAAGGATTTGAGCCACGAGAGACGTAGCGCCGAACGGAGCGAGGTGACCGTCTCTCAGAGGCTCACAATCCTGTAGCGCCCATCCGTTTCTCCCGCGAGTTCACCCCTCGGTGGGGAAAACCTCGTGAAGCGTGTGATGGGAATCCCCGAGATCGTTGAGGAGCGATTCGCCCGAGTCGGCGAGTCGAGCCAACGATCGCTCGGCGTCCCGGACGGCCACGAGGCGTCCTCGAGTGTACGCGTATTCCGGGTCGTCCGCGTCGAGGGCTGCGACTGTTTCCTCTAAGTCGACGAGTGCGGCGTCAAGATGTCGTTGGAGTTCCGTTAGGGACTCGGCTGCCGAGAGGGCGGCGATCGGTGTGTCTCCGTCGAGTTTATCACCGATTTCCTGCTCTGCGTGCCGTCGAACCGCGTCGTCCGAGTTTCCGAGGGTGTTCATAAGCCCGAGCCGCAGGGCTTCGATTTCGTCACAACTCATCGTGGATCGAAGTCTGATTGTCGGTCATATTGTCTGGTGAACGAGGTCGCTAACGATTCGGTCCCGCTCGACGGCGGAGACGATTCGATCGGCGTCCTCATCGTCGCAGGTCCCGTACCATACGCCGTCGGGATACTGCGCGACGATCGGGCCGTCGCCGCACTGATCGAAACACGACGATCGCGTGACGTGAACGTCTGCGTCGGCGTCTCGCGCGGCCTGACGGAGTTTTTCCAGAACGGCGGGCGAACCGTCCGCCGCGCACGTCTGGTTCGTACAGACGGCGAGGTGGGTCTCAGGCGCGTCGTGAGCGTGCGGTTCGTCGGCGACGTCGTCGCGATCCTCGTGTGCCTGCTGGTGAGTTAGTGCGCGGAGCATCGCACGCGCTCCTCCTTCGTCTTCCTCGTACCCATCAAGCTCTACTTTGTACTTACACGTGTCACACGACATGTCGACCGAGCCGGTCCGCGCCTCTTGCCACCGGTCCGAAAGAACGTCTAGCAGACGGGTGTCCGTTCCAAGCGGGTCGCCGGCCGCGGCGTCGACGTACGGGTACTCTGCGTCGAACTCAGCTGCCCCCTCGCGGATCCGACCGGTCAGGACGCCGTCGCCGAGCATGTACGGCAGCACGACGATTACATCTGGTCGGGTCTTTGCGACGTCGTGGAGCACCTCGTCGAGGAGCGGTTCGGTGACACCGATGAACCCGGCTTCCACCCGATCAAACGAGCGACCCTCGTACAGCAATCTGGCGAGCTTGTGTACGTCGGCGTTTGAGTCCGGGTCTGAGGAGCCGCGAGCACAGACCACGACGGCGACGTCGTCGTCGTCGCGGTCGACCCCCAACTGTGCCTCCACGTCCCGCGACCGATCGTCGAGGAGGTCGAGTATCGCGGGATGAATGCCGAGGTGCGCGCCCGCATGGAAGGTAACGCCCGGGTGTTCGCTTCGCGCTCGCTTCATGGCGAGCGGGAGGTCGTTTTTGACGTGACTGGCCGCAAACAGCGACAGCGGCACCATCGTTATGCGCGACGAACTGTGCGCAAGCGTGCCGATGGCGTCGGGGATCGACGGTTCCGCGAGTTCGAGGAACGCAGCGTCGGTCGAGACGCCGAGACGATCCTCGAGACCGGCCGCGAGTTCGCGTACTGCCTCGTTCGACTTGTCCCGACGAGAGCCGTGGCCGACGAGCAGTGCTGTCTCTTCGTCGCCGATTCCGACGGCGTCTGCCGTCCGGCTCATGAGTCTCCTCCGTCCGTGTCGATCGGTTCGATAAGGCTTCCCACATCGAGGCCTGTGGCCCGCTCGACGCTTCGGAGCGCCTTTTGACGACGGCTTGTCGCGAACAGCCCGCTGTCGCCTGCGCCCTCGTAGACCCATTCAGCGAACGCGGCCGTGTCGCCGTCAGCGACGCCGAACCAGTATCCGCCCGACGACGACGGTTGCGGTTCTTCGGAGTCGAACCCCGCCACGTCGAGCGATGTCCGGATCCGCTCCAACAGCCGGGCGTCGTCGTGGACGAACGAGATGCCGACCGAGGCGCTCGACTCGCGGAAGCAGACGACGCCGCACGCCTCCAACAACCCGCGAAGCAGCTCTCGACGGTGGTCGCGGAGGGCGTCGAACCGATACCCGCCGGGATCCGATCCCACCGGCAATCCGAGCGCCGCAGCGGCATTCGCGGCCAGCGTCGGGTCGATGATCTGTACCGTGTATTCGTCGGCCTGCCGGGTGACTGCCGTGTCATGTGCGAAGTCGCGCTCAGCGATCCGATGATCGACGGTTCCGCCACCAGAGATCGCGGACAGGCGGCGTGCGGCGTCCTCATCGCTGACTTCGATCTCGATCCCCTGATCGGTCACTCGTCCGCCGCCGGCGACGTGGCCCCAGAAATAGGCAGTCTCCGGGTGACGGGCGAGCATGTCGTCCGGCGTCGTCTCGACGGCGCTCATATCTCGCCCTCGCGTTCCTCGACGCTGATCGCGTCCAGCGGACAGGCCGTCGCGGCTGCCTGTGCCTCGTCGATACGCTCGTCACAGAACGTCGCGGCAGCCTTGTCGGAGGTACGTTCGACCGAGGTCACGGCGTCCGCGGGATCGAAGCCTACGAGCCCCCCGTCGGCCTCGACGAACCGATCGTCGCGGACGAGGCAGGCGAAGACGCCGTCGCAGGCGTTCAGATCGACGGAAACGCGGTACGTCGTCCCGGTGTCGACGTGCTCAGTAGTCATATTTGCTCTCGTAGCCGCGCGGGGTGATCATCCGGCCGTCCCAGACGTACGTCTCCTCGTTGCCGACGAGCAGCGTGGTCGTCATGTCGATGAGGTCGGTCTCGCCGAGCGACTTCAGTTCGCCGAGTTCGACGATTTCGACGGCCTCGTCGTCGCGCCCGGCGCCGTGGACGACACCCACCGGCGTGTCGGCCGGCCGGTGTTCCGAGAGGATCTCGCAGGCCGTCTCGAAGTTCTCGCGTCGCTTCCGGCTCCACGGGTTGTATATCGCGATCGTGAACCCCTCTGCCGCGACCGCGTGGAGTCGCGACTCGATGTCCGCCATCGGCGTGAGGTGGTCCGACAGCGAGATCGACACCGAGTCGTTGACGAGCGGCGCGCCGACGCGAGCGGCACACGACTGCGCGGCCGGGACGCCGGGGACGACTTCGAAGTCGAGCGCCGATGCCGTCGCACCCTTCGACTCGATGATTTCTAAGGCGAGTCCGCCGAGCGCGTACACGTTCGGATCGCCGGAGCCGACGATTGCGACGTCGTTGCCCGCGAGCGCGCGGTCGACCGCTTCTTCGGTCCGAGAGACTTCGCCGCACATCGGCGTGTCGTACAGCTCGTCGGCGGCCTCGGTGACGTCGTCCGGAATCAGGTCGATATACGTTGTGTATCCGACGATGTGTTCCGCCTCCAGTAGTGCCGCCTTAGCACGCTGCGTCATTCCCTCCGGCTGCCCGGGGCCGAGTCCGACGGCGAACAGCCGTCCCGGGTTGGCGTCGAAGTCGTCAGCGGTCGATCCGATCTTCTCGTCCGTCGCCGAAGATTTCGTACTACCACACGAGGAGGTGCCGTTGGAGTCGCTCGCGCCGCACGACGGCGACGACGCGCTAGTGTTTTCCGTCGCCGCTCCCCCGTCGGTGGCCGCGTCGTTCGCTGCGCGGCCACCGTCGATCGCCGTCTCGGGATCGCTGCCGCCGCAGTTCGAGCTCGATTCGTCCGTCGGTCCGCAGGTGGTGTCACTCATTGTCAGAAGTCGTCGACATCTCGCCCGCCACGCGGGGTGACGAGGAACTGGTCGTAGTCGTTCTCCCAGATTTCCGTCTCGTGGGTGCCGACGATCAGGGATGTGCCCATGCCGCCGACCTCGTCGTCGTGGTCGGTCGCCTCGCCCAGTGTCGTCAGCGTGTACGTCTCGTCGTCCAAGTTACGGCCGGCCTCGCCGCGCCCGGCGTCGTTGACGATCGCGACCAGGGCGTCGTCGGTGCGGTGTTCCCGGAGCACCTCGATCGCGCGCTCGTAGTCACGCCAGCAGTTGTAGAGGACGATCGAAAAGTCCGACACCGCCGCAGCGCGAAGCTTCTCTGCGATTTCCTCCCAACCGCGCCACTTGTCCGACAGCGAGATCGTACAGAAGTCGTTCGAGAGCGGCGCGCCGACCATCGCGGCACCGCCGAGCGCGGCCGTCACGCCGGGCACGATCTCGATTGGGACGTCGTCGGCGTCGTCCTCGTCGGCCATCAAATAAACGAGATCAGACTTCCCGTACACGTTGGGATCGCCCCCGGAGACGTGCGCCACGTCTTGTCCGTCTCGGACGCGCTCGAACGCCTCCCGGGCGAGTTCGATCTGCTGGCCCATCGAGGACCGAACGATCTCGACGGTCTCGCCGTCGGGATGGGTGCCGACGTTTCCGACCGTCCAGCCGGCGTGGTCGGTACTGTCGTCGACCGAGCCGACCGCGGCACCGCCGTCCGTGGCGGCGGCATCCTCCGTCCGCGACTCGGGCGGAATGGTGCCGTCCCGCCGGAGGAATTCTTGGTAGAGGTTCGAGGCGATGACGCAGTCGGCGTGGCGTATCACGTCGCGGGCCCGCTGGGTCATCGCGTGCGGGAGTCCCGGACCGATACCGACGACGTACAGCGTTCCCATGCCGTCCGGCGCCTCGTCCGCGCCGCCGGGAGACGAGCCGTTGCCGGTCATCGCCCCACCGCCACGGTCACTTCGTTCTCGTAGCTGGTCTTCTCCGTAACGAGTTCGTGGTCGGCGCCGCCGGCGATGGCGCTCGCCTCGGCGACGCCCGGCCAGCCGATGAGCTCTTTCGCCTTCGACGGCGTCGGTCCCTCGAATTCGAGCAGGGTCTCCTTGTCGAACGCGACGACTCCGACGTCACGCGTCGCGGCCGCGGCGAGAAGGCCTTCCTCATCGGCCTTTCGCGTCCCAGTGGCGACGAACTCGACATCGGCCCAGTCGCGATCGACCTCGGAGAGCGCTCGGTCCCAGGCATCGTGGAATCGGCCTTTATCCGCACCGGAAACCGAGCCCGTACCGAGGACGACCCCATCGTCGAGGTTGCGTTTGAGGACCGTCACGTCGTCGTCGACCAGCACTGCCCGCGGCCCGTCGAGCCGTTCGACCGGGCCGAGTTCGTCGTCGAGGACGGCCAGGTTCGTCGCGACCGTGGAGTCACCGTTGACGACGTGTGCGGACAGCGCCTTCGCTTGCTTCTCGACGCCCTGTTTGTCCGCTGCTTCTGAGGCGGTGGTCATCGCCGGCACGGCGCCGAGCGTCGCGAGGTCATCTGCCACTTGATTGGCGCCGTGGTGACCGCCGGTGATCGGGATCGCCCAAGTAAGCTCCTCGTCGATCACGACGATCGCGGGGTCGTCCCACTTGTCGTCGAGCAACGGCGCGGTCTTCCGCATGGCGATCCCGGAGGCCATCAGTCCGACGAAGCAGTCGTACTCGCCCCAATGCTCGGCGAACACGTCGCCGTGGTACTCGATCACGTCGATCGACTCGTAGCGGTCGCCGATCTCCTCGACGATTTCCTCGGCGGTATCGAGCTTCCGCTCAAAGCTGATGACCGCGATCTCTTCTGCCACTTCGCCGTCCGAATCCGCCGTCGAACAGTGCCCGCCGCCGGAGTCGTCGGTCGCGTCGGTGCTACTCGCGTTCGTTCCGTCGTCGCTGTCGGTGCTCATTAGTCGTCTGCCTCTGTTTCGGTCGTCTCCGCGGCGCCTCCGGCGCTATTCGATCCGTCGCTCCCCGCGTCGGCTGCTCCGCCGTTCGCCCAATCGCCGTAGAGGAACGACCGCTCGTACCCCTCACCCGTCGCAGCCTCGCCGATGAGGACCATCGCGGACGCGCGGTAGCCCGCCGCCTCCACCTTCTCGCCGATGTCGGCGATCGATCCGGTGATCACGTCCTCATCGTCCCACGAGGCGTGATAGACGACCGCGACCGGCGTGTCCGGGTCGACGCCGTCGCGATCGAGCAGGCGGTCCATCGTATCACTCACTGCGTGGGTACCGAGGTAGATACAAGTCGTCACGTCGCCCATCTCGACGAATTCGGCGACGTGGTCGTCCTCGGCGTCAAGCGTCTTCCCTCGTGGACGCGTGAACGCAACGTGGTTCGCGACGCCGTTCAGCGTGAGTTGGGTGCGCAGCGTCGCCGCCGCCGCGAACGACGAGGTGACGCCGGGGACGATATACGCCGGGACGCCCTCGCTTTCCAGCGCGTCGATCTGCTCGATTGCGGCGCCGTACACCGCTGGATCGCCGCTGTGGAGTCTAACGACGGTACGACCGCTCTCGTGGGCGTCCCGCATCAGCGGAATGAGCTCTTCGAGGTCTTTGCCTACGGAGTTCACCAACTCCGCGTCGGCGCAGTGTTCCTCCAAGAGCGCGCTGGAGACTAACGACCCGGCGTGGACGACGAGGTCAGCCTCGTCGACGAGCTCCTTGCCGCGCACGGTGAGGAGCCCGGGGTCGCCTGGGCCGGCACCGATGAACGGAATCCCCTCTTGATCTTCGCCGGGGGTGTACTCGTGGACCCGGGGATCGAGTTCGCCCGCCGTCCGGTCGCCGACGCCGTCTATGGCCGCCTGCGAATCGACCGGACCGTCAGTCATCGCCGACCTCCACGTCGGTGGTCGCGGAGACGCGACCGTTCGTGTCCGCGTCGGCCGCGAACTCGTCGGTCGCCCGCGACGTTTCCAGCCCACGGCGTTTGGCGTACGCGAGCGTGTAGTAGTCGCGGTCCGCCACCGCCTCGGCGTCGTCGGTGATGACCGTTTCGCCCGCGTCCATGAACAGCCGCCGTCCGAACCGCACGTCGTAGCCCGCCCGATCGAGCTTGCGAGCCGTCTCAGGGGCGTTGGTCACTTTGAAAAGGATCATCCTGTCGGGCCCGGTCGGCGCGTGTCCGCCGGCGGCCTCGCGGAGCGCGAGTCCGGCGCCGGCTTCGACCTCGACGTTGAGTGCCGTCGCGAACGCCGTCATCGCGCTGATCCCGGGCACGACCTCCACGTCGATGTCGGGATGGAATGCGTCGAGCGTCCGTCTGAGGTGCCCGAACGTCGAATACACGTTCGGGTCGCCGAGCGTGACGAACGCGGCGTCGCCGGCGCGCGCTTCTGGGGCGATTTCGGCCGCGGCCTCCTTCCACGCCTCGCGCAGCCGCTCTTCGTCGCTCGTCATCGGGAAATCGAGGTCCCCGATCCGGCTCTCCGGGACGTGCTCGGTCGCGACCGCCCGCGAGAGTCGACCCGGAGAATACACCACGTCGACCCCGTCGAGGATCTCCCGTCCGCGAACGGAGATCAGGTCGGGATCGCCGGGGCCGAGCCCCACGCCGTACAGAGTCATGCGACGCCTCCGGCACGGACCCTCCGAGTCATTCGCTATCACCCGGCTTTTCACTAGGTCCTGGCTCTTCGCTGGACCCCGGCTCGCCGACGAGCATGTACACAGGGTTGTCGGCGTCGAAACTCGTCGCGCCTGCCAGATCGTAGCCGGTCGCCATCTGGAGGCACAACACTTCATCGAGGAGGTCGCGGTCGCGGAAGGCTCGGGCCGCTTCACCTGCGACTTCGAGCCGAGACACGTTCATCACGATCCGGTCGTAGCCGGCGGCGACGGCGTCGTCGAGAACTCGCTCGTAGTTTCGTGATCCCCCGAGGAAAACCACGTCACCGTCGTCGGGAAGTCTTTCCGGCGCCTCGGCGTTCACGAGCCGCACGTCGGCGCCGTACTCGTTGGCGTCGAGGTTCGCTCGGGTCGCTTCAAGCCGTTCCGATTTCCGTTCGAGCGCCGTTACCCGCCCCGCTCGGCGGGCGGCTTCGATCGTTACAGCGCCGGTACAGGAGCCGACCTCGACGAAGTGGTCGTCGCGACCGAGCGCGAGCTTCCGCGCCAACACCGCCCGGACCTCCGGCTTGGTCGGTCCCGCTTTCGCGTCGTTCGGAAGGTTTGTCGCCTGCATTCACGCTACACAAGTGAATAACACCACAAAACAATTTTGGTTGTTTTTACTAAAGTTGGCTTTACAAAGGCACCCTCGAGCGGCTCGATCAGAGCAAATACGCTGTGAAACAGACAACAAGACTTTGTTTGTGGCAGGAAAATGTCCGGTAATGGCCGACGCCGACGGCGAGAACTCACCAGACGTCCTCGAAAACAAACGGAGCGCGACCCGGTATCAGATACTCGTTGAGATCGCGGCCCGCCAGCCGGCCGTGAGCCAGAACGAGATCGCGGACACGATCGGTGTGACCTCTCAGGCGGTCAGCGACTACGTCCGCGACCTCGTCGAGTCGGGGTACGTCGAAAAGAGGGGTCGCGGTCGGTACGAGGTGACGAAGGAGGGCTCGACTGGCTCATCTCTCGGACGGACGATCTGGAGACGTATCTCGAACGGGTAAATTCCGATGTGCTCGGGAGCGTCGAAGTCGATGCCGCGATCGCATTAGACGACGTGGACGAAGGGATCGAGGTCGGAATCGTGATGCGCGACGGCATCTTACACGCCAACCCCGCCGGCGGGACCGCGACCGCAGTCACCGTCACGAGCGGCAAAAAAGGCGAGGCCGTCGGCGTCGCCGACTTCGAGGGCGTCGTCGACTACGACGCGGGAACCGTCTCGGTGCTGCCTGTCCCGACCGTCACCGACGCTGACCGGCCGAATTCGGACGTCGTCTCGACGCGCGTCCCGGAGGAGGGACTCGTCGCGGTCGCCGGAACGGAGGCGTACGCGCTCGTCTCTCAGAGCGACGTCGCTCCGGACATTCGGTTCGGAACCGCAGAGGGCGTCACCGAGGCGGGGATGCTCGGCCTCGACGTGCTTCTGGTGGCGGTGACCGACGAGATCCCGCGCCACACCTCTAAGCTCCGAGATCAGAACGTCCCCCACCGAGTGCTCGATTCGGACGCGTTCTAGCCCCTCAGGCTATTCAACCGGTCGTCGTAGGTTCCGTCGCGGTGGGATCGTCTCCAGTAGCCTCGAACATTCCTGCCATGAGGCTCGGCACGTCGTCTACCGCTACTTCTGCGAACCACTCGTCGTGCGGTTGGACGACGACAGCGACGCCGTCCTCGCTACACATCCCGAGACAGGAGGTCTCCGCGACGGCGACCTCCGACCAGTAGCGGTCGCGTTCGCGGAGCCAGTTTCGGATAGCGTCGGCGACCCCGTTGCCATCGACGGCGGCGCAGGCGGCGTGTTCCGTCCGGTCGTTGGTACAGACGAGGACGGTCGCGCTCACCCCGCGCTCGCGCATCTGCTCCGTTCGTCGTTCCATCAGTCGCCTCCCCTCGCTGTCGCCATCGGCGCGTTCGTGCCACGGCGATCGACGCGTCGGTCGAAACGGCGGAAGACGACGGCGATTAGCGCCCACAGGCCGGCCTGCGAGAGGCCGACGAGCCATCGGAACGCGGCCGATAGCCCGGTAGGAGCGCCGCCGCTGGTCAGCGTCGGCGGAGCGACGACCGAGAGAAGGCCGAGCGCTACCAGCGGAAGTAACGCGACGAAGACGCCGCTACTACGACCACGTGTGCGGGCCGTGCGGACGTACCCGAGGATGCTTGTCGCCGCGACGAGACCGCCAACAACGATCAGACCGAGGTAGAGCGGAACGCGAAGCGACGATCCGTACAGCGGTTCCATGCCCGGCGTGGCCGGCGGAAGCACCGTCCAGGGGGCGACGGAGACCGTCAGGAATCCGGCTCCCGCGAGGACGTACGGCTTCAGTGTTCCGCCGGGAAGTCCCGGTTCAAATAGATGGTACGCGACGCCGAACGCGGCACCCAGCAGGATTCCCCACAGGACGCCGCCCCCGGCGCTGATAACCGCTGTGGTGGTTTCACCAACGGCGGGTGCCACCTTGTGTCCGTGGTCGCCGCCGTGAGACGCGAGGTGCTCCAAGTGGCGGACGACCGGCGAGACGACCAGCCACGTGAACAGCCCGTATGCCAGGCCGACGAGGGCTCCGGCTGTAACGCCCGATCGAAGCCGATCGATCATTAGTGGCAGACGATCCCGGCCCCGTGTCTGAAGTCGTGTAACGCCTCGTGGACGAGTGGTTCCTGTAAGAATGCGAGCGTAAAGCCCAGCGCTGCGACGAGCGCCAGAGCGGTAAGCGCGGTTACCGGATCGATCTGTGCCCCGGCCGTTGCGAACCGGTCGGCGACGGTGTCGGTGTTTGTCGACATAAATCCAACTTGGAAAAAGTAAAGTCAGATTGTAAAACTTACGCTCCACAGAAACCTTACTCGTCTCCAAGCACCGCGTCCGCTGAGAGCGCGGCGAGCGGGGTCCGCCTCGCGTCTGTCGTCTCGCACACGATGTCGAGGACGCCGGCCCTCGACTCGCCCGCGTCGACGACGAGAACGGACGCGTCCGTTTCCGCGACCCGTTCGGCCGCCTGACGGGTCGCAGCCGTTGGACTGCCCTTCGCGACGTTCGCGCGACCGTCAGAAACGAGCACGACCGTCGCCGCGGCCGACCCTTTCCGTTCGATAAGCGTCGCGGCTTTATTCAGTCCGTCCGGAAGCGGCGTCCGATCCGCCGTCGGGAGCTCTTTCAGTTGACGCGCGGCCAGCGTTACGCTCGTCGTCGGCGGGAGGAGTACCTCGGCTCCGTCGCCGCCGAACGAGACTAACGCCACCTCGTCCCGCTCGGTGTACGCGTCTCGTAACAGTTCTAAGGCCACGCCCTTGGCCGCGCGCATCGCGGGGGCCATCGACGCGCTGGCGTCAGTGACGAACACCGTGAGGGTGTCGGCGTCGTCCGCTCGAACCGCCCGTCGGAGGTCGGTATCGGCCGGTCGCGATCGGCCGTTCTGCGCGGCCGCCCGCACGGTTGATACCGGGTCAACTGACTCCGTCTCCTCTGCGCGTTCCGTTCGCACTGTCGGCCCGCGACCCTCGGGAGACGGCGCCGCCGCGTGTCGGCCGTCACCCTCACCCGTCGCGTCACTGCGACTCGTGGGTGACGGGACCTCCGGTGCCGCTGCGTCGGCTACTCCCGCGCGAGCGCGTCCTGGAGGGATCGGTGCGGCCTCGTCGTCACCGTCGGAATCAGGCGCCTCCTCGTCCGCTCCGTCGCCGCGGTCCGCAGCCGCCGCGTTGCTCGGCGGTCGTTCGGTGTCGTCGGCGTCTTCCGATCTGGAGCCATCGGGAGCGCCGGACCGATCGCGGTCGGGTCCGTCGGTACCACGGTCGTCGGAGTTTCCTCCTCCGTTCGTGTCTGAGCGACTCTCCCCACCGACCGACTCTCCGTCGGCACCGGACCCTTGATCCGGGTCGCTCCCGTCCGGATCGGGATCCTCGGTATCCGTCCCGTCACCGTCCCCAAGCGGGTCGGTGTCGGCCTCCGGATCGCGGTCGCCCTCGGCAGTGTCGTCGCCGAAGTGATCGTCCACCACCTCTTCCGGGTCGACCGGCTCCTCGAACGGACGGCTCTGTAATCGATGACTCAAGCCGTACTCGGCGGCGTCAGCCACGTCCGACTCGATGACCTTCGGTCGTCCGTCGAGCGCGGCGAACGCCCGGGCGGCCCGAGCGATGGCGAAATCGGCGCGGTGGCCGTCGACGTCCGCGTCCCGGCAGAGCTCGGCGATGTCGCGCTTGAACTCCTCGGGAATCGCGGGTCGGCGGTCGCGGGCGTTGTGAACGCGCTCTCGGAGGGCCGCCGTCTCCGCTTCGAACTCCGCGCGGAGGTCTTGGCCGCCGTCGTCGTCGACGACTCGGTCCAGAATCTCGACGCGCTCGTCGATCTCGTCGCTTCCCGTGACGTTGACGCAGAGGTCGAAACGGTCGCGCAGCTGGGGTCGAAGCTCACCCTCCTCCGGATTCATAGTCCCGATCAGCGTGAACTCGGCGGGGTGGGCGACGCTGACACCGTCGCGCTCCACGTGGTTCGTTCCCATCGCGGCAGCGTCCAGCAGCACGTCGATCAGATGGTCCGGAAGCAGGTTGACCTCGTCGACGTAGAGGACGCCGCGGTTGGCGCGGGCAAGTAGTCCCGGGTCGAACTCGGCGTCGCCGTCGAGCGCGTCGGAGACGGAGAGCGTCCCGACCACTCGGTCGCGGGTCGCACCGAGCGGGAGCGTCACGAGCGGAGCCGGTCTCGTTTCCACCGGCGGATCCTCGCGATCGCGGCACGAGGCACACTGGTCGCTGCCGGAATAGTCGTCCGTGGTACCGGTTGCGTTTGTCGGTGGACAACCGTACGGGCAATCGGCGACGACTGTCTGTTCGGGTAATAGGTCTGCGAGCGCCCTGACGGACGTCGATTTGGCAGTCCCCTTTTCCCCCCTGAGGAGGGCACCGCTGAGACCTGGTTCGACCGCTAACGCGAGAAGAACCCGTTTGAGATCCGCTTGGCCGACGACCGCCGGCAGGGGGGTGGAAACTTTTTTGTTTGTCCCCAAATCAACCATACTTGTGTTATTACAGAGGAGGTTTAATAACTTGTGACAAAAATCGGCCTCTACACGGCGACGGAGAACGAGCTGGGAGCGGTCCAGACGGCGGCGGAGCAGCTCACGGGAATCGATCTCGTCGTTCGGTCCGACAGCGACCTCGACGAGCAACGCGACGTGGCGTCGTTCGTGGACGAGCTCAGAGACGCGACCGCGGTCGTCCTCTGGCTCCACGGCGGGCAAGACAGCATGCCGGCATACGAGTTCGCGGTCGATGAGCTCCGAGACGCCGGGGTGCCGCTCGTGGTGAAAGCGACGGGCGACGCCTTCGCGCTGCAGGACACCACGGTCGCCTCGCCCGACCGGGCGACGCTCTCCGAGTACCTCGACTACGGTGGGACAGTTAACATCGCGAACGGGATGCGGTTCCTCGCTCGGGAGTACGGCGACGAAACGGTCGAGGGAGGGATCGACGACCCGATAGAACTTCCGACAGAGGGCGTATACCATCCTGATTACCCCGGTGTAGACTACGATGAACTGATCGCGACATTTGACTCGGACGCGCCGACGGTCGGCGTCTGGTTCTACGAGTCGCACTGGACGCACGAGAACGTCCGATACGTCGACGCGCAGCTCCGCCGATTGGAAGCGCTCGGCGCGAACGTGTTGCCCGTGTTCTGTAATCCCGTTAGCGACGAGCCAAATCAAGAGGACGCGAAGTGGACCGCCGAGCACTATTTCACCGACGATGGAGACGACCCGGTCATCGACGCTGTGCTCTCATCGTTCATGTTCTCACTGTCGATGAGCGAACGCGGGCGCGACGCCGCTGACGAGGGTGCCGACGCGGAGAGCGTGTTCCTTGACAACCTCGGTGTCCCCGTGATCCAAACCGTAACCACAATGCGCTCGCGCTCCCGGTACGAGTCGAGCGATACCGGCGTGATGGGCTTCGAGCTCGCGCTCTCGGTCGCGCTCCCCGAATTTGATGGGAACGTCATCACACACCCGATCTCGGGGAAAGAGCGCACTGACGATGCCGCAGGCATCGGCTCCGCACCCAAACAGCACTTCCCGATCGAAGATCGCGTCGACCACGCTGCGCGGCTTGCGGTCAACTGGGCGAAGCTCCGGCACACGCCGAATAGGGACAAGAAGGTCGCGGTCGTGCTACACAACTACCCGCCGAGCGACGACGGGATCGGGACTGCGTTCGGACTCGATTCACCCGAATCGACCGTCAACCTGCTAGAGGAGCTGAACGGTCGCGGCTACGACCTCGGGTCGAAAGGCACGGACGAGAGGGGAGACACCCCGATCGCCGACGAGGAGGAACTCATCAACGCGCTCACGAGCCAGCTCACGCTCGACGACCGATGGGTCGCGCCGGGAGACGTGCGCGACCGCAGCGTCGACACCGTGTCGCCCGCACAGTACGCTGAGTGGTTCGACGCGGCGAGCGACCGGTTCCGCGACGGCGTCCTCGACGAGTGGGGCGAGTCGCCCGATCGGCCCTTCGCGATCCCCGGCGTCGAGTTCGGCAACGTCCTCGTCACGGTCCAACCCCCGCGCGGGTTCGGGATGGACCCGGAGAAGGTGTACCACGACTCCGACCTCTGGCCCCCGCACGACTACGTCGCCTTCTACGGGTGGCTCCGGAACGAGTTCGACGCCGACGCCGTCGTCCACCTCGGCACGCACGGCTCGCTGGAGTGGCTGCCGGGCAAGACGGTCGGGCTTGGCTCCGGCTCCGCGCCGGACGGCCTGATCGACGACCTCCCGAACGTCTACCCGTACATCGTGAACAACCCCGGCGAGGGGACGCAGGCGAAGCGCCGCTCGTACGCTGCCGTTGTGGACTACCTAACCCCGGTGATGCGTCGCGCCGGGAGCTACGACGAGCTGGCCGAGTTGGAAGACCTCGCCCGCCGGTACCGCGAGGCAGGCGGCACCGAGGTCCGTACCGACGAGGGCGCCCGACTCGGCGACCTCATCCGCGAGACGGTCGACGATCTCGACCTCGCCGTCGAACTCGGGATCGCCGGCGAAGTCGACGAGCAAGCAGATGTCCGCGGGCCGGACGAGGCCGGCACGACGCTCGCGGACGGCGAGGTCGCGGGCGACAAGGTCTCCGTCGAGGAGCTCGTCGAGCGGGTCCACGCGTACCTGACCGACGTGAAGAACACCCAGATCCGGCTGGGCCTTCACACGATGGGCGAGCCGCCGGTCGACGACCGCCTCGTGGAGTACCTCGTCGCGCTCACCCGGCTGGAGAACCCTGGCGGACCGAGCCTCCGCGAGTCGGTCGCCGGCGTGCTCGGCGTCGATTACGAGCGGATGCTCGACGCCCCGGGCGAGTACGACGAGACGCTGGGCATGACCTACAGTGAGGCCGCAGACGAGGTGTACGAGACCAGCAAGGAGCTCGTCCGGACGCTGGCCGCCCACGACTTCGACGTGCCCGAGTCGGAATCAGACGCCGGCGCGGACGACGGGACGACGATCAATCTGCTGATCGTCGGTATCGACCCGCTTGGCGACGCCCGCGTTCAGGGGGGTGCCCACGACGATCTCCGGGACGCGCTCCGGTTCATCGCCGAGAAAGCCGCGCCTCGCGTTCGCGGTGCCGAAGCGGAGATCCCGCGCACGGCCGACGCGCTGGCCGGCGAGTACGTTCCGTCGGGCGGCTCCGGGGCGCCCACTCGCGGGGGCGTCGACCTGCTTCCCACCGGCCGGAACTTCTACACCCTCGACCCGCGGAAGGTGCCCGCCAAGGCCGCATGGGATGTCGGTCACGAGATCGCCGCCGACACGCTCACCCGCCACCGCGACGAGGAGGGCGAGTACCCCGAGGAGATCGGCGTCGTGGCGTGGGGGACGCCGACCGTCCGGACCCGAGGCGAGACGATCGCGCAGGTGCTGGCGACGATGGGGGTCAAACCAGTCTGGACCGACGCGGGGCGGATCGACGACGTGGAGCCGATCCCGCTCGACGAGTTAGACCGCCCCCGCGTCGACGCCACAACCCGCGTCTCCGGCCTGTTCAGGGACGCGTTCCCGCAGGCCGCAAGCGTGATCCACGACGCGGTCGACGCGGTGGTCGCCCTGGACGAGCCGCACGAGATGAACTACGTGAAAAAGCACGTCGAGGAGGAGGCCGAGGAACTCGCCGCCGACGGCCACGACGATCCCGAGACGGCCGCGAAACACCGCGTGTTCACGACGCGTCCAGGCGGCTACGGCGCGGGAACCAACAAGGCCGTCGACGAGGGGAACTGGGACGACGCCGCGGACCTAGCCGAGGTGTACGTCCAGTGGGGCGGCTACGCGCTCGGCTCTCGCGGCACCGCCTCCGCGGCACACGACGCGTTCGAGCGTCGGCTCGGCAACGTCGAGGCGACGGTGAAGATCGAGGACACGATGGAGCAGGACGAGTTCGACTCCTCGGACTGGTACGCGTTCCACGGCGGGTTCATCACCGCCGTCACCGAGGTGGCCGGCGAGGAACCGGCGTCGTACGTGGGCGACTCCTCTGACCCCGACAACGTCGATGTCTACACGAACGAGGAGAAAGTCCGGAAGGCCATGCGCGCGCGGGTTCTCAACCCCGACTGGCTCGACTCGATGGAGGATCACGGCTACAAAGGCGCCGGCGACCTCTCGAAGACGGTCGACGTGGCGCTCGGGTGGGACGCGACGACCGGCGTCGTCTCCGACCGCCTCTGGCGGGACGTCGCCGAGAAGTACGCCCTCGACGACGACCGGGCCGACTGGATGCGGGACGTCAACCCGTGGGCGCTGGAGTCGATCACGGACACGCTCTTAGAGGTGATCGAGCGCGGGCTCTGGGACGCCGACGCCGAGACGGTCGATGAACTTCGGGACCGCAACCTCAGCGTCGACGGCGACATTGAGGAGCGCGCCTCGCGCGACCCGACGGAGGTGACCGCCGATGACGACTGATGGCGGAGCGGAGGGGGGCGGCGACGGGACCGCCGCCTACGCCGACCTCGGCGCGACGACCGAGGATGCGATGGAAATCGCCGAGACGAGCATGGACCGCGTCCACGAGTTAGTCCCACAGGAGACGCCGACAGACCGCCTACGTGCGAAGGCCGTCCACGCCACCGGCGACCCCGAATTCGCGCACCTGATGCGGTTCGCGAACGACCCGGTCGCAGTCGGCGCGGAGGCCGTGCTCGACGAGCGACCGATCGTGACCGACATCACGATGGTCAAGTCGGGAATCACGGGACGCGGCCACGACTGCGAAGTCAGGAAGGCGATCGGGAACGGCGCGGAACTCGCGGCGGAGACCGGGATGACCCGGACCGCGGCGAGCGTGCTCGAACTCGACGAACGCGGCGTCTACGACGACGCGATAGCCGTCGTCGGCAACGCGCCGACCGCTGCGCTCGCGCTCGCCGACTGCATCGAACAGGGGACGCGGCCGGCGGTCGTCGTCGCGACGCCGGTCGGGTTCGTGAAGGCCGCCGAGAGCCGGGAGCGAGTCCGCGAGGTGGCAGCGGAACACGGCGTCGCCGCGGTCACGAACGTCGGTCGACGCGGCGGGTCCGGGGTGGCCGCCGGGCTTACGAACGAGCTCGTCCACGCCGCCAGCGACGTCCGAAACGGCGAGACGACGCTCGACGCACTTCGAGAGGAGAGCCCGTGACGGACGAGTACGACCTCGATTCCGGCCCGGACCCGGCGGCGTACGCCGCGGACCGTCCAGAGGACGGGGTGACCGAGTCGGTGATGACCGTCCACGCCGTCGGAATCGGGCCCGGAAACCCAGACTACCTCGTGCCGAGGAGCGAGCGCGCGATCCGGGAGGCAGACGTCGTCGTCGGGTTCGAGACGGTCGTCGAGTTCGTCCGCGATCGCACCGACGCGGAGTGTCTGACGTGCGGGTATCGCGACGAGGCGGACGCGCTGGCGACGTTCGCCGATCGCGTGGCCGGCGGGGAGCGGGGCACTGCGGTCCTGATGGGCGATCCGAACCACTCCGGCTACCAGTTCGTCGGGAAGGTCGGGAGAGCGGTCGACGACGCGACCGGCGGCTCGGTCGACGTGCGCGTCGTCCCGGGGATTTCCTCGCTACAGGTCGCGGCCAGTCGGGCGCGCACGCCGATGGAGAACGCGACCTTCGTCACGCTCCACAAGAGCGGCGACCTCTCCGAGGGCATGGACCGGCTGCGCCGCGACGTCGGGAAGCGTCACCTGCTCGTGTTGCCCCGTCCCTTCGACCGGATGCCCGGCGATGTCGCCGCTGACCTGCTTGAACACGGCGGCGACCCGGACGCGGAGGCGCTCGTCTGCGAGCGACTCACCCACGACGACGAACGCATCACCCGAACGACTCTTCGCGGTCTCGCCGGGCACGCGGGCGGTGACAAACCGGGCGATTCGCCGTTCTCCGACCTATCCGTGCTGGTCGTTCGGCGGTAGCAAAACGAACCGACGGAACCGGGCCGGCTCGCGGTCGGCCCTAGCCAGTTTCAACTGAAGCGGTAACGCGGAGTCCCCTTCCTCAAGAATCGACCGGAGGGATCGAGTAGGGAGGGGAAGAGCGCGTTTGTGTTGGTCGCAAACACCAATTTATGAGTAGCCTATTGATTACATTGAAGACGTGGGAGACGACTACGTACATCGGACGGCAATCACTTGTCTTGAGGTAACGGACGAGCAACGCGACCTTCTCGAAGAGACCATCTCCGAGTGGAAGCGTGGATGCCAACTCGCCACGGACATGGCGTGGGGCAAATACAACGCGAAAAGCGACGTACAGCCCCTCGCATACAACGACGTGCGCGAATGCACCGACCTCGGAAGTCAGCACGCGATTCTCGCCACCCACCAAGCCGCCAAAGCCATCACCGGCTGTATCGAACGGAAGGCGAAAGACAAGAAGGTGAGTAAGCCCACCTTCACCGCACCCACGGTGAAATACGACACCCGGACCATGACGGTATTTGATGATGATACGGTGTCGCTCTCCACCACAGAGAGTCGCGTCCGGTGCGACCTCGCCCTCCCCGACGCCGACAATGGCTACCAACGGCAGTACCTCGACTCCGACAACTGGAGCGTCATGGAAAGCACGCTCACCGTCCGTGACGGCGATTACCTCTTACATATCGGCTTCCGCCGACCCAAGACGGACACAGAACGGAACACCGCCGAGGACGGGACGGTCCTCGGGGTTGACCTCGGCATCGAAAACCTCGCCGTCACAAGCACCGCCTCCTTCTTCAGCGGGCGGGAGTTAACCCACGATCTCCGCGAGTTCGAGAAGGTACGCGCCGGACTCCAACAGACTGGGACGAGGAGTGCCCATCGGACGCTCGAACAATCGAGCGGCCGAGAACTTCGCTACGTCCGCGACGTACTTCACCGAGCGTCGAACGCTATCGTAGACGAAGCACTTCGGTATAAGTGCGACGTGATAGCCTTCGAGAACCTAACCCACATCCGCGACCGCACGGGGGCCTCGTGGGGTCACAGGTGGGCGTTCCGAACACTGTACGAGCAAGTGGAGTACAAGGCTGAAACGGAAGGGATCTCAGTGAAGCAAGTCGGGTCGGCACACACGTCAAAGCGGTGCGCCGAGTGTGGATTCACGGCAGACGAGAATCGCTCGACTCGCACCAATTTCCGGTGCGTGAAGTGTGAGTTGGAAACGAACGCAGACTACAACGTGGCGAAGAACATCGGGATGCGGTATGTCCGCCGGGGCCAACAGTCGTCTCGGCGGACGGGCGACAGTCAACTCGCCCTCAAGTCTGGAACGGTGACGCCAAGTGGCGGATTCACCGCCTACCCGGACAGGTTTGAGGCTGAGCTCACGGACAAGCCCCTCTCCCAACGAGCGAACCCATCAGGGTGAGCGAAGTAGGGTGGGGTTGTTGACGAGAGCAAAGAGGGGAAGCGAGTTAGTTTCGTCCGCTCCCGTCGGTAGCCACGGGTTCAGCGTCGGCAACGAGGTCGGGACTCGGCGTCGAGAGCTTGGAGTTTGCGCGGGCGCGCTCGACCGCGACGGCGATCGCATCGGCGACGACGTCGTCCGCCCCGAATGGGTCGGCGTAGTCGATCCCGCCCCGATGTAACTCGAGCTGTTCGGGAATCCGGTCTCGGGTCGCCTCACCATTTCCGACGAACAGCGGACACGCCACCGCGTGGTCGGCATCGAGCGTGTACCGCGCGCACTCGACGGCCGGACTCTGGAGGAGATACGCGGTTCGGACCTCGTCGAACTCCGCGCGCAGACGGGCCGCATGGGATGCGGCGACGGTCTGCGCGTGGTCGTCGCGGCTGTTCCCGAGGGCGACGAGCAAGAGAGCGTCGGCGTCGCTCGCCGCTTCGGCTTGGCTCCGAATCGCTTCGGTCACCGCTTGACGCCTCCCAATCGGGTCGCAGTATCGCACCTCTCCGGAAAGCCGGTTCAACGCTCTGGGAACGTCTTTCAGCGTCTCGTGGGTGTGTGCGAAACACAGCGGAACCGCGTAGACTCGATCACCACGAACGTCCGATAGACCCTCTCTGAGCTCCGATTCCGGCTCTACCTCGTACGTCGCAGTCGTGACCGTGTCGACGAGACCAGCCTGTCGTAACCGATCGGCGTGCTGCTCCGCGACCGAACGCACCTCGTTCCGCCCGACGAGGACTAGTGTTTCTCGTGGCATGTGTACAAATATTGTTGGTCTACTACAATTGGACTTGATACAGTGGTAACGCGCATCAGGTAAATAACTTATCCACGTGTCTCCGGCAGCGGTCGGATGGGCCGACTCCGCGCACAGGAGATCCCCGGTTTAACTCTCTAATAGAGTAGCAGCGTTTCCACCGAGTCAACACAGCATTCATAGCCGCCCCCAAGGGTGGACGGGTTATCGGAGTGGGCCTCGTTTACACGCCGACAAGCAGTATCGACGCCCCGACTGCAGTCCCCGCCCAGCCCGCGCCGACCCAAGTCAACACGGCGAACGCCTGTCGCGCGCCCTCGCGGCTCCACGCGGATTCGCCTCCGAGATGGCTTTGAACCGCCGACATCGAGTCGCCGAACCCGACCGCGCCGCCCCACGTCGCGACGCCGAAGCCGAACAGCAACACCCCGAGTGCGAACGAGGTATCGGTCGCTCGCCGCGCCTCGACGAACGGGAAGAGCGTGCCCGCGACGACGAGCCCGAGGAAGCTGCCGATGCCGACCCACCACGCGACCGTCCGTCCAGACGGCCGTCCGTCGCGGTCAGTCAACGGTCTCTCGCATCCGGGGGTCGAGCGCGTCGCGCATCCCGTCACCGAGGAGGTTGAATCCGAGCACCGTCAGCGCGAGCAGCAGGCCGGGGAAGAAGGACCACCACCACGCCCCGGAGAACAGCCCGAACTCGACACCGTTCGAAAGCATCATGCCCCACGTCGGTTCCCCTGGACTGGCACCGAAGCCAAGGAACGACAGCGCGGCGATGTCGATGATCGCGAGCCCGTAATTGAGTGTCGACTGGACCGTTATCGGCGCGAGGCAGTTCGGGAGGACGTGACGAACGAGCAGCCGCGGGTCCGTCGCGCCCAGCGCCCGCGTGGCGTCGGTGTACTCGTCTTCGAGCACCTTCAGCGCGGCCCCGCGGACGACGCGGGCGAACCGGGGCGTGTAGACGAGCGTCAGCGCCCCGACGGCCCGCCACAGGCCCAGCTCCTCCGGGAAGATGGTGACGAGCGCGAGCGCTAAGAGTAGCGACGGGAACGACAGCAGGACGTCCATCGTCCGCATGATGACGTTGTCGGTCAGATCACCGTAGTACGCGGCGACGATCCCCAGACTCACCCCGAGGAACGTCGACGCGACGACGGTGACCGTTCCGTAGAGGACCGCGTACCAGGCCCCGTACATCACGCGTGGGAAGATGTCGCGGGCCTGCCCGTCCGTGCCGAAGAGGTACTCCGAGCTGGGCGGGGATTCAGCGGGATTCGTCCCGAACTGGGTCGCCATGAGCTCGCTGAGGTCGTAGGTGATCCGCGCGTAGACCGCGATCAGGACGACGCTCACGATGATGATGATCCCGGTGATCGCGAGTCGGTTCGAGGAGAGCTGCGAGAGGAACGGGCTTGCGCGCAGCCGCTCGACGATGCTTCGGTCGACGGCGCCGGTCTGTGTCTCTGTACTCATTGTTCGATACGTGGATCAAGGACCGAGTAGGTGAGGTCAACGCCCAAGTTAACGAGCGTGTACAATACGGCGAAGACGAGGACGGTACCCTGGACGACGGGGTAGTCGCTACGGTTGATCGCGTCGACGAGCAGCGTACCGATGCCGTTGATCTCGAAGACAGTCTCCGTGAGCACCGCGCCGCCGAGCAGCGATCCGAACTGGATGCCAACTACGGTGATGACGGGAATAAAAGCGTTGCGGAGGCCGTGTTTCATGACGGTGATCTTCGAGCCCTGTCCCTTCGCGCGCGCGGTTCGCATGTAGTCTTGGCGGATCACCTCGACCATCGACGAGCGCATCATCCGCGAGAGCAGCGCCATCTGATAGATCCCGAGCACCACCACCGGCAAGAGGAGGTGAACGACCGCGGACTGGAACGCTGCGACGTTCCCCGCCAATAGCGTGTCGACGAGAATAAGCCCCGTGACCGGTTCGACGAAGTACTCGGAGCCGATTCGACCGCTGGTCGGGAGAAGCCCGAGGAACTGCGCGAAGAGCAGGATGAGCAGCGGACCGCTCCAGTAGATCGGGACGCTGATCCCGCTCAGCGCGCCAATGCGTGTGAGATGATCAGTCCACGTGTCCTGTTTGACCGCGCTGAGAATACCCAGCGGGAGCCCGAACAGGAGGCCGGCGAACTGTCCGAGCAACGCGAGTTCGATCGTGATCGGGAGGCGATCCGCGAGGATCTGGCTCACCGCCGCGCCTCGGTTCACCTGATAAGACTGGCCGAAGTCGAACGTCGCCACCTCGCCGAGGAAGCGAACGTACTGCTGCCAGAGCGGGTCGTCGAGCCCCAAGTCCGAGCGGACCTGATTGACGAACTCCTGGCTCGCTCGGTCGCCGGCGATGACCACGGCGGGATCGCCCGGCGAGAGGTGGAGAATAGCGAAGACCACCGTCGCGACCCCGAACAGCACGGGGAACAGCATGAGCAGCCGTTTGAAGACGAAGCGTTTGGAGACCATTCAGAGAAATGGGCGCGTGGGACGGTCAAAAAGTCTGCGTTCGGCGCTAGTTACTCGAGCTCGACCTGTTCGAGGAACGGCCCGCCGATCGCGGCGACGCTGTAGTTATTCACGCTGTTGGACACGCCGCGGACCTCGTCGGCGTAGTCGAGGAACACCCACGGCGCCTCGTCGTGCGCGATCTGGGCGGCCTCTTGATACAGCTCGGCGCGGTCTTCTTGATTCGTGGTCCGCTGGGCTTCTTCGACGACGCTCATGTACTCGCTGTTAGCCCACGCGGCGTTGTTCGAGGTGTTGAACCCCTCGGTGTCCCAGGAGACCCAGTCCTGCCCCTCCGGCACGTCGGTCTGCGGGTGGAGGAGGACGTAACAAAAGTTGTCGGGGTCTGCGTTGTCGGTGTACCAACCGGCAAGCGTCGCGTCGTGGCTCCCCTGGCTGGTGTACGTGAGGTAGTCGGAGAACTGCCGGTCATCGATCGACACCTCGATACCGACCTCGGCGAGGTTCGAACGGATCGTTTGCGCGGTCGGCAGCGGCGCCGGGTTGTACCCGCGGGGGTTCTGGAAAGTCGTCAGCGAGAACGAGAAACCGTCGCCGTAGCCGGCCTCATCGAGGAGGCTCTGCGCCTGTTCGGGGTCGTACTCGTAGGGGCTGATGTCGTCGTTGTGCCCGAACAGCGCGGGCGGGATCGGCTGGTCGGCCTGCGTGGCGATCCCGGAGTAGATGTTCTCGACGATCGCCTGGGTGTCGATGGCGTAGCTGATCGCGCGGCGGACTCGGCGGTCGCGGAACGCTTCAACCCGCGAGAGGTTGAACGCCATGTAACCGATGTTGATCCCCGTCGCCGTTCGGGTTTCCGCGGTGTCTGACCCGTCGACGATCTGCATGCTGTCAGGGTCGAGCCCGTCGATGATGTCGAGCTCTTCCTCGACGAGCGCCTGCGCACGCGTGGAGTTCTGCCCGCGGGTGAGGAATAGCACCCGGTCGACGTTCGGGGCCTCGCCCCAGTAGTCGTCGAAGGTGGTGAGCCGGATGCGGTTGTTGGCGTCGTCGAGGGTCTCGAGCTGGAACGGACCGGTTCCGACCATCTCCTCTCCGAGGTTCGTGTCGCCCTCGATCGCGTCCTGCGAGATGACGACGGCCGCGAACATCGCGAGGTTGCGGAGGAACGGCGCGTACGTCTGGGTCAGCGTGATCGAGAGTTCGTAGTCGCCCGGGGCCTCGATACTGTCGATCCAGTTGCCGAGGGTGAACGGCCCATAAACGGAGGAGTCCGCGAAGTGGTACTCGTAGTCGTCGTCGACAAACCGTCGGTACGTGGCGATGAAGTCGTCGGCGGTGAACTCCGACCCGTCGTGGAAGCTCACCCCCTCTCGTAGCGTGAGCGTCACCGAGTCGCCGTCAAGCGACCAGTCGGTGGCGAGCGACTCGACGAGCGACGCTTCGCCCGGTTGGAAGGCGATCAGCCCCTCGTACGCCTGATTGGTGACCTTCGCGACCTCACCGCTGGTCGTGTTCTGCGGGTCGAGGGTACTGGAGTGAGCACCGCGGCCGTAGCGGAGCGAGGTCGTGTCGTCGCCGCTGTTGCCGTCGCCGCCGTCGCTACCGTCGCCGCCGTCGCCGCCGCCGCCACCGTCGCCACCGTCGCCGCCACACCCGGCAAGAGAGGCGACCGATGCCGTCGCTACCGTCGCGCCGCCCGCTCGTTGTAAGAAGCTGCGTCGTGACGTACCTGTGGTATCAGGACACATACATGGGCATATATGAGCTAGGTAAATAATTCTGGTGGAGCGACAGGACAAAAGCGCGTCATAAGCTCCGGCTGAGTGGTCCTGTAGTCACTTGTCAACAGGTCACTCGTCGTATAGGTGGCACGCAGCGGGATGACCGCTCTCACCGAGTTCGGGGTTGTCTCGTTCACAGACGCTCTCGAACGTCCCGCGGAGTGTGGCCTCTGCCTGGTCCCACCGGTCGTGTTTGATCTGTTCGAAGGACTCGGCCACGACCGCTCGCGCCTCCCCCGAGAGCGGACCGTCGAAGAAGTACTTGAAAAGCGTCGGATGTTCGCCGCCGTCGGCGACGGCGGTCCGCGCCGGCTCGTCTTCGATTCGGACCTCCGACTCGATGGCATCGAGGTCGATGTCTCTCGCTTCTAATCGCTGTCGGTAGAACATTACCTCGCGATAGCGCTCCTGGTTGATGTCTAGGTTTTCCGGCGGGATGACCGATGGACAGCGGGTGCGGAACCGACAGCCGGAGGGTGGGTTGATCGGTGACGGAACATCCCCTTTGAGGATCGTTCGATCGTCTGTGTCGGCGAGGGGGTCGGGCTCCGGGATCGCGGACAGGAGCGCTCTGGTGTATGGGTGTTTCGGCGTCTCGAACAGTTCGTCCGTCTCGGCGACCTCAACTATCTCACCAAGGTACATCACCGCCACCCGGTCGGAGATGTGGCGGACGACGCTCAGGTCGTGGGCGATGAACAGGAAGGTGAGCCCGAACTCCTCTTGGAGGTCCTCCAGCAGGTTAATGATCTGCGCCTGAACGGACACATCGAGTGCCGACACCGGCTCGTCGGCGACGATGAAGTCGGGATCCACCGCTAGGGATCGCGCGATGCCGACCCGCTGACGCTGACCGCCGGAAAGCTCGTGTGGGTATCGGCCGAACTGGCCGCGCTCTAACCCGACCGCGTCCATCAGCTCGAAGACGCGCTCGCGGTGGCGTCCCTCGGCGAGGCCGTGAATCTTCAGCGGTTCCATGATCGTCTGGCCGGCTGTCATCCGCGGGTCGAGGCTCGACATCGGATCTTGGAACACCATCTGCATGTCTTTCCGGCGCTTACGGAGATCCGATTTCGAGAGCGATCCGAGGTCCTCACCAGCGAACACGACCCTCCCGTCGGTTGGCGGGTCCAGGTGGAGGATCGCTTGTCCCGCTGTGGACTTCCCGCAACCGGACTCGCCGACGAGTCCCAGCGTCTCCCGCTCGTGGACGTCGAGATCGATCCCGTCGACGGCCCTGACGCTCGAGTCACCCCCGCCGAACATCCGGTCGAGCGCGCCATCCTCCTGTTGGTAGTACTTCCGCATCTCGCGGACCTCGACAAGCGGGTCGCCGATGGCAGATCTGGAACCAGCGGCGGGTTCGTCGGTCCCGTACATATCTTTATCAAACTCGTCGTGGACGCATTTCGACCGGTGGTCGACATCGTCCGGGCCGTGCTGGAGATATGGAATCTCCCCCTCGCGGCACTGGGGCTCGGCCCAGGGACAGCGCGGCGCGAAATGGCACCCGTCGGGCATGCTGATCAGGTCAGGGACGTTTCCCTCAATCGGTGTCAGTCGCTCTTTTTCTTCGGTGGGGATCGATTCGAGCAGCGTGTAGGTGTAGGGATGGCTGGGACTGGAGAAGATCTCTTCTACGGGGCCTTCCTCGACAATCTCGCCGGCGTACATTACGGCCACGCGGTCACAGGTTTCGGCCACGACGCCGAGGTCGTGGGTGATCATCAAGACTGACATCCCGAACTCTTCCTGTAGGTCGTCGATCAGATCGAGGATCTGCGCCTGAATCGTCACGTCGAGTGCGGTCGTCGGTTCGTCGGCGATGAGGAGGTTCGGCCGGCAGGCTAGGGCGATAGCGACGAGCACGCGCTGGCGCATCCCTCCGGAGAACTCGTGTGGATAGTCTTCCAAGCGCTGTTTCGCTTCCGGAATGCCGACCGCCTGAAGCATCCTGACAACTTCGTCCATCACCTCTTCTTCACCCTCTCGACCTCCGAGTTTCGGGAGAATTTCGCGGACCCCATTGAGCCACGAGTCGTGTTTTTGACCGCCGTACCGGTGGAGCCGCAGGGACTCGGCGATCTGCTCGCCGACGGTGACCGCCGGGTTGAGAGAGGTCATCGGGTCTTGGAAGATCATCCCCATCTCGCCGCCGCGGATCCGGCGGACGGCCGCCTCGGGGGCTGCCGTCACGTCGATGATTCCTTCGTCGATATCAACGTCGGTCGGCTTCGCGCCGGCGCGGATCCGCTCTCGGGCGTCGGCATCGAGGAACACGAAGCCGTCGACGGCGTCAGCGAGTGCGGCCTCAAGGTCGTCACCGACGGTCTTCGGGTCGGCGTCGGTTTTGAGACGCTCTGCGGCAGTTCTGAGGTGGCTCGTAAGGTCGTTTGGGTCCTCTTCGGCGACGATGTCATCGACCATTCCGCGAAGCTCAGCAGGGGTGTCGGGAACGCGCCGTCCGGCGCGAAGCCCGCTGCTCACAGCCGCGATCGCATCGATCAGCCCGGACGGGTACGGAACGTACGCATCGTCGAACTCGTCGAGGAGGGAGGCTGCGAGCGCCGGATCCTCAAGGGTGATCCGGCCACCGACGATGTCGCCGGGGTCGTCGACGAGGTCCATCGCAGAGAGAGCGGTGACACTCTTTCCGGAACCCGACTCACCCACGAGGCCGACGGTCTCTCCGTGCTCAATCGAGAGGTCAATACCGTCAACGGCCTTGACCGCGCCTCGTTCGGTTCTGAACTCAGTTTGGAGCGCGGAAAGCGAGAGCAGATCGGTCACTACCGGCGGTAGTGAGCCTCACGGAGATATATCTTGGGGACAGTGAAATCATTTATACGGCTACCCCAGCGTCTGCTGGTATGAACGAACCCGCAGGCGGCGACGTGCCCACGAACGTACAGGCGGAAAATGGATGGTCCGCCGTCATCGAGGACATGGAAGCGACTGCGACGAAGTACCGAGAGCGCGGGTGGACAGCGCTCGAACTCCATCCCGGCGATTCAGTCTTGGTCGACTCGGACCGTCGGACCGGCCTTGACGTCGTCCTCCCCGGCTCGGAGTTCGAGGAGCTAGAGTCGCTTGTCGACGACCGACAATTTCGAGACGTCGAGGTGTTCCGGGCAGAGGGAAACGAACTGGTCTACGTGCTGGTCGTCGAAATCGCGCCCGAGAGCGAAACGGCTGTCTTCGTCCCCGCGTACTACGATCCGAGTCAGGCGGCGGAGAAACTCGAATCGATCAGAGAGGCGGGGGCCGTGCGCCTATTCTGCCGTCGATTGAACGACGACGCAGTCCGGTTCGTCCATGACGATCCGACGCCGTTTCTCCCGGACCCTGTCGAGTGATCGGCCTCCCTTGACATCCTCCTCCGCCTGTAGTACCTAGCATAACTTTTGAAGATAGTCGTCGAGATGATTGTCGATCCAAGAGGCCGCGAAACTAAGCTGAGCTGTGAGCTTCTCAAAGAGTTCGGTAAGGAGAGCGCGGTATTCTGCCGCGCTCTCCACAATCAACGGTGACGCTTCCCATTTCAAACTCTTCCAGACCTGCTCGATTGGATTGAGATCCGGTGAACCAACGGGCAAAAACACGAGGTCAATTCCGAGTTGATGGGCTCGCTTACGCGTGTACTCGCACACGTGAGAAGAGAAGTTATCCAAGACGAGCAGAATCCGTCGACTCGGATTCTGCTCGCGGATTCCTTCGAGACACTCACAGATTCGTTCTTTCTCCTGATTACTTGGAAACTGGACCACGCTCTCACCGGAGAGTGCATAGAACCCGACCGCTGGTTCGTCTAACTTCACCAGCGGTCGGGTGATGTGAGGGTCGTCGACGGTGTAGAGTCGCTGTGAGTTGTCCCACGGTTGTGGATGCGATGTGTCGAGAAATCCAAGCACAGTTCCACCGTCCGTACGGATCTCTTCGTCGACGACCCAGCCTTCCTCATCGTCTCCATCGCGTTTGTTGTGCGGCTCATCAGTTCCCTCGTCGAACGCGTCGCCGACGCGTTCGTCGAGGATTTCTTCGGCATTTTCTGGCCGTGATGGGCGCTTAGTCCGCGGAATTGCGTAGGAGAGGCCGAGCTTTTCGAGGAACGTAGTGAGATGGGCTGGATGAAATTCAACGTCGAACTCCTCGTTGATGAGGTGTTGTATCTCTTGTTTCTTCCACGGTTGGCCCTCCCGGAGCAGTTCCAAGAGGCGTTGCTGTTGTTCTTCGCCGAGCTTCGGGGGCCTGCCGCCCCCGAAGTTCGGCATTAGAAGTCCAAGACCGCCCCTGTTCCATCGGCGAGCCCAGCGTGTTCCTGTCGCGGAGGACCTGCCGACATCGTCGGCAGCGTCCTCCAAGGTTGCCCCCTTGTAGAGCCGTTTAACGAAGATCAACCGCTCAGTGAGTTTTTCATCCGTAGACTCCGCGAGGAGTCGATCGAGATCGTCCTCACTGAGGTGACGGACGATCTCTTTGCGGCGATCCCCAGACATACCTCCTCATCAGACTCTACCTTCATAACTTTCACTAGGCACTAAAGGCGGAGGAATCCCGAGCGTTGGGAGTTTCAGGTTCGCAACCATGACTCTGCCACTTTTCGGGAACCCGTTTAACCCAGCCATCGTGGTCAGCGGCTGACTGGCGGTGCCAACCCGCCGTTACTCCTATCCTCGGCGTCGTTTGACTCTCATCTGTTGTTTTTGCCAGCAGGGAGTCAACGTCGCTTCGACGGACTTGGAGTTACCTTTGGGCTTGCTCGACCAACAGGCACGAGGCGAACGTGTCTGCGTTCGTGTTCACCGTGTTGGTGTTTCGGACACTGTCTCGTTAGTGGCGGATAGACCGCCTCCGGAGGCCGTTCGGAATCGCTCCGTTCCGACCAGACCCTTCTCGTTGCTATGAAGTGACAATAATTGAAACTACGGATTAGAAACTCAGGAACGCTACCGAACGTGGTTCGTGGAGAGTAGTGTCGGATTCATCCTGACCCTGAAGGGTCAGGTATTCTCCTTGAATCTCTAGTACGTGTTTACCCCGAGGTCTCGACAGCCGGCACAGCGTGAGCCCGTGACATAACCTCATTATTGCTGACGACTCGACGAAGTTCTTCGTATGGATTGCGTCCCTGCTGGCGCCACGTCGCCAGCAGGGACAAGACCGTCTCGTGAACGAACATTCCTCGGTCATTACGGAGCGTTCCGATGATTTTCCGGAGAACCACTGGCTCACGAAGTGCGTTCTCTGCGGCATTGTTTGTCGGAGAGACCGCTGGCTCACCGACGAAGGTGAGCCAGTGGTCGAGACCTCCTTCGATCTTCCCCAGCAGTGTTGCTACTGGTCCGTCGGGTACTGACCGCTCAATCAGCGATTCAAGCTCTCTTCGCGCCACACGCTGGAGGTCTGCTCTCTCACGAGAACTTGGGTCGCTCTCCAGCCGAGCCTGGAGAGCGACGAATAGCTGTCTGAGAGCTTGGTAGATCGGTTCACCTTCTGGCTGCTTTTCGGCGGCGTCCTCAGCCTCTCGAAGAATGTGCGCCCACCACCGCTGGAGGTTGCTGCTGAAAGCTGGGTACGCCGTCCACCCGTCACAGACGACTGTTCCCGCGAAGTCCTCGCCGAGGACTTCTGCGGGAACATCACTTCCGCGACTCTCCCTGACCGCGTACAACGTGTGTTGAATGGTCCGAAACGTCCAAATCCACGCTTGTTCACCGTCGCGCTTGATGCCTGTCTCGTCGATGTGAACCACGTCAGCATCCTGAATCTCTTGACGGATCTGCTCGTACTCACAGCGACCGGCGCGCGCAGCGCGCTCGGTCGCGTGCCACGCGGATGCACCCGAGAGTTCGAGTCCGTGTAGTTGCTCGAAGCGATCAGCAATCTTCCGGTAGGGAAGGCGGTGATCGTACCGTGACAGAGCTGATTGAGCGATGACGTTCACCCCGAACTGCCCCTCATCGGGGCAGTCGGGGTGGGCCGCAACTGTCTCTGTTCCACAGGAATCGCACTGGTAGTAGTGGCGGTTGTACCGGGTTATTTCTGGGGTTTGGGGGTCAGGGATTTCCTCGACGAGTCGGGGGGTGACGCCCACCGACTCGTCGAAGTGGTCGCCACACTCAGGACAACAGTCACAGGTGACATCGACTTCTTCGTCGGGATCAGGCGGAGAGCGCCACTCCGGGTCGTGACCATCCTTTCGGCCAGGAGTGCCGCCATCAGTTCGGACATCGTCGTCTTCGTCGTCCTGCGAGGTCGGGGACCCGTCGGTCCCCGACCGTCGCTTACTGGGTGGAGTGTGTGGATTCTCGTACTTCCGGAGGCGTGTTTCGAGTTCTTCGATCCGCTCTTGCTGCTCTTCGATCAGTTCGTTCTGTTCCTCGATCCGCTCGTCCTTCTGGGCGATCGTCTCTTCCAGCTCGTCGATTCGCTCCTCCATCTGGAGAAATCGCGAGAGGAGTTCGTCCTTGGAGAGATCGTCCCAGCTCATCGATTCCACCTCGAAACGAAGACAGCAGGGCTGACGGGATGGTCTCCGCTGCTCGGAGACCATCCCTGAGGATGTAGACTGACTCCCTGCTGGCAGACCATGTGTCTATCATAGGCCACCACCTACGAGATAGTGACGAAATCAGACGGGGCTAAACACGTACCCCCGATGAAGCAGGAGATTTGGGTCATAGGCAACTGAAGTCTCCCGCTTCAACTCATTTGATTTAGCGGCCTACCTCGCTGCCGTATGGCGATCCAATATAGTCCTTGATCAGCAACCGATAACGATCAGAACACCATGTCGATTTAGGTACCTACCGCCGCGAATGCGACCACGAGCGCGAGGTACGCAGCGACGATGATGACCGCCAGTACCGGGATCAGCGTGAGATGGTCGTGACTCCCGTTGTTGCCATCAACCTCACCGCGTTCAACGGCGTCAACATCAACATCGCCGGATTCGATTGCGTCAGCGGAAGGCATCACCTCGGGGAGCCCCTTACGTCTAGCGTCGAACTTGTTGAGAACGAGCACTGCGATTGCCGTCAGAACGAGCGCCAGTGGCAGTGCGAAGTATGCCGTCTGAAGACCCAGCCCGTACAACACGAGGACGAGCACCGTGACCCCCGCCGCAGTTCCTGCGAATGGGACTTGGGTGTTAACGTGATCAATATGATCGGAGCCTGAGAAGATAGACGACATAACTGTCGTGTCGCTGATTGGTGAACTGTGGTCGCCATAGATAGCGCCGCCGAACAGCACCCCGATAAGCACGGGGAGGATAGAAGGACCGACCAGTTCATACCCAAGCGGGATTGCGAGTGGGGTGAGAATAGCCATGGTGCCCCAAGAGGTACCGGTCGTGAACGCGACAAACATTGCTGCGAGGAAGATTATGACGGGGAGGAAGCTCCCAGGAACACCGCTGCCGACCATTATATCCACAATCGCTTGGGCGGTGCCGACCTTCTCGGCAGCTAAACCGATCGACCACGCTAACACGATGATCGCGATGGCGATGTTCATCGTTTTGAATCCCTGGATGATGGTATCGCTGGCCGTTTCGAGGTCCATTGTCCGGTAGCCGAGTGATCCGACAAACCCGGACAGCATGAACGCGAAAGACCCATACAGAAGACCGAGCGCCACGTCAGTCTCTTGGAATGCCTTCGAGATACTAACGCCGGGATTTTGTCCACCACCCAGCCACCACATCGAGACCAAACTCACGACGAGCAACACAAAAATGGGGCCGAAGAAATTCACGAGGGTCGGGTTCCTGTCGCTCGGCTCGCCGACGTCCTGGGAGACGTCGGACAATGGCGTCGCGTCTTCCCGAATAGTCCGACCGGTGGAACGCGCCCGCCACTCGGCGTCAAGCATCGGACCAAAGAATCGCTGAGTAATCGCGATGAACCCGACCATGAAGAACGCCATGAAACAGTAAATGTTCCAAGGAATACTCTGGAGGAACAATCCGAAGGGGGTCATCCCGAGTTCCGCGGCGGTAACCGTAGCCGCCTCGAACCCGACGATAATCATTGAGACTTGGTAGCCGATCCAAGATGACACAGGCCCGAAGGTCGCCACGGGCGATGTCGTTGAATCAAGCGTGTAGGCGTGCATTTCCCGGGAGGAGTGGTTTTCCTGCGCGAGATCCCGTGTCGCGTTGCCTGTGACGATGGTGCTGGTATAAGAACTGAAGAAAATGAAGACTCCGATGAGCCACGTGAGGATCTGAGACTCGCGGGCGCTGTCAACACGATCGCCGATCCACCGCTCCAGTGCCAGGATGCCACCGGAGCGGTGAATGAACGCCGCACCCGCGCCCATGAACATTATGAGAATAATGAATTTCGTATTGAATGGCGACCGAAATACTTCGACGAGCCAGTCCATCGTGAGTCCTGTCGCCGCGATTGGATTCCAGTTCGCCACGATCATCGCGCCGATCCAGACGCCGGCGAATAGGGACACAAGCACCTGCCGTGTCGTCATCGCCAACACGATTGCCAGAAGCGGCGGTGCCAACGCCAACAAGCCGTAACTTGTGGTAGCCACGAGCAGAACTCGATATCGACTTAAATTAAATCTTTGATACGCGTTCTCTCAACGAACTGGGAAGAAAGTGACACAGACCTCACTAAGCAGATTTTACAGGCTGTCGAGGCGAATGCCACGAGGCTTGACCCCGTGGATGAAGCCGACAACTCGTGAACCAAGCCATTAACTCGAAACATCTCAAATAGAGTGGTGTGACGGCACACTTCGCGTCTGGCTTAGTCGGCGAAAATAAGCCGGGTCAGACGCTCCGTCGTGTTAACTTAAGCATGATTCCACCAGACAGCGTGGGCTTGTAACCACGTTTCCGCGGTCGGCGGATCAACGTGACTAAAACAGTTTGAAAACGAAGAGGTCCGTCGTTCTACTTCTCTAAAGACACGTTCGATAGAATTTCTGAAGCCGTGTTGTTCGACGCGGTAGCTGTAGTTTTTGCGGCGGAGACCACCGATCAGATCGTCTGCGTCATCGACGAGAAACAGCGCGTCTTCGACGTCGTGTTTCTCAGCTAATTCAGTGAGAAACTCAGCTTTGAACGTTGAGTATCCAACACTTAATCGACCGAAAATGGCGGCTGAGACGGTGTGAACACGGAAAAGGGGGTTCAGCCGCAGACGCTCCACTTTCCACTAGAGGTTCAAACGCCGTGAACGCTGCCTTCATTATCCTCTGTGAATCACTCTCCAGTTCGGCCGATACCGTAAACTCCTCGTAGAACGTCTTTTCCTCCGATTTCGGGTCCAATAGTGTCAACACGACAACGTTCAAAGCTGAGTGAGAAATTCTCGTGCGATCGGGATCGTATACGTCGGAAACAGCCGTGAATGAAGGATTTTGTTCGTTTCAGGATCGACAGCAGCGTACAGCCAGCACTGCTCGTCGTTGATCCGGATCGCTTTCTGATCGACGGCAACGCGATCCGGGCTCTCACCGTCAGCTGGCTGTAGATCGGCTTTCTGTACCCAATTGTGAACAGCGACACGACTTCGTTGGACACCCAATTCCTCAAGAAGAATAACTGTATTCGAAAGTGATAATCCAGCGAGATGGTGACGAATACCCTTTTCAATGATCTCGCGGGGTGTCCGCTCTCACTCCACAAACTCCAAGTCGATCCACTCGGTACACTCGGTGAGGCGGGCGGTTTTCGGCATAGAGCACTGAATCCTCGTCCCGCCTCATCCTTAACTTAACACCGCGAGACGCTCTGCCGTGACCATCAAGTAGGAGTGGGGAACTCCGAATCCACGCCCGTGGAGACTGCGCTCCCTGTGGATTCCCTCGCGGAATCTGTAAAGCACGTCGTGGAAACGGGAAGCCTCGGGGCTTGATCCCGAGGTACTTCACGTCGGAACGCGGGCGATCTCCGCAAACGGTGTATGTGCTTGGGAACAGACGGCTGATCAAGCATCGGCTCTTTGTGTTGTACCCATTCAACGCCAGAATCGACGATGATCGCTACAACCAGCACTCAATGACCGAAACCGTGAACTCAGCTGTGAAGCGCTTGTTCAGCTTCCCTGTGTGAGCGCGCTTGTGGTTCCGCGTGTTTCGCGAAATCGCGCTGATTGTGTTATATATAATAAGACACCTCTTCACACAGTACATCCTTCTGCCTTACAGCAATGGTACGTGTTTACCCCGGAGTCTCGACAGCCGGCACAGCGTGAGCCCGTGAGATCAGTTCATTGTTACTGACGGCTCGACGAAGCTCTTCGTATGGATTGCGTCCCTGCTGGCGCCACGTCGCCAGCA
>NZ_SGUB01000026.1:0-45045 GCF_005435235.1 Halorubrum sp. GN12_10-3_MGM | reverse complement strand
CCCCGGCGCCCTGATACGGCGAGGTGTACGGCGACCCCCCGACCGGGTCGTCGAACCCCTCGGGGGGAAGGTAGATCCGCTCGCCGCCCTCCGACCGCACGACGACCGCGACGTCTCGCGTGCCGGCCACGTCGATCACCGTGCGGTCGTCGGTGACGCGCGCGTCGATGTCGATTTCGTCCATGCCCCACGTTGCGACCGGGGACGGTTTAGCCCTACCGGCCGTCCCCGACGGCGCCGCGGGCCGGTCCGTCGCCGGCGCTCACCGGTGGTGAATCCTTTTGTGCGGCCGCGCCGAACCTCGCTTCGATGGACGTCAACAGCCATGCCGAGGAGCTCGCCTCCGACCTCGGCGTCGACAAAGAGGAGGTCAAAGCCGACCTACAGAACTTACTGGAGTACAGCGTCCCCATCGACGAGGCGAAACAGAGCGTCCGCCGGAAGCACGGCGGCGGGGGCGGCGGCTCGACGCCGACGCCCGACGCCGTCGACGTGGGCGAGATCACCACCGACCACGACGGCGTGACGGTGACGGTTCGCGTGTTGACGCAGGGGACGCGCACGATCCGGTATCAGGGGGACGACCTCACGATCCGGGAGGGCGAAATCGCCGACGAGACCGGCGTCATCTCCTACACCGCGTGGCAGGACTTCGGCTTCGAGCCGGGCGACTCGCTGACGATCGGCAACGCCGGTGTCCGCGAGTGGGAGGGGGCGCCGGAGCTGAACCTCAACGACTCGACGACGGTCGCCATCGCCGACGAGGAGGTCTCGGTCGACCGCGAGGTGGGCGGCGACCGCAGCCTCGTCGACATCGCGGCCGGCGACCGCGGCCGCAACGTGGAGGTCCGCGTGCTGGAGGTCGACGAGAAGACCATCTCCGGGCGCGACGGCGAGACCGAGATCCTCGAAGGGGTCGTCGGCGACGAGACGGCGAAGCTCCCCTTCACCGACTGGCAGCCGCGCTCCGAGATCGAGGTCGGCGCCGACCTCCGGATAGAGGACGTGTACGTCCGGGAGTTCCGCGGCGTCCCCTCGATCAACCTCACCGAGTTCTCGACGGTGACGCCGCTCCCCGACCCCGTCGAGGTCGCGGAGGACGCCCCGCGGCTGTCTGTCGCGGACGCCGTCGGCTCCGGCGGAATGTTCGACGTCGAGGTCGTCGGGAACGTGCTGGAGGTCCGCGACGGCTCCGGGCTCATCGAGCGCTGCCCCGAGTGCGGCCGCGTCGTCCAGAACGGCCAGTGCCGGAGCCACGGGGACGTGGACGGCGAGGACGACCTACGGGTGAAGGCCATCCTCGACGACGGCACCGACACCGTGACCGTCGTCCTGGACGACGAGCTCACCGCCGAGGTGTACGGCGGCGGGCTCGACGACGCCCTCGCCGCCGCGAAGGACGCGATGGACAAGGAGGTCGTCGCGGACGACATCGCCGACTCGCTCGTCGGGCGCGCCTACCGCGTCCGCGGGAACCTCTCGGTCGACGACTACGGCGCGACCCTCGACGCGGCCGAGTTCGAGATCGCCGCTGACGACCCGGCCGCCCACGCCCGCGCCGCGCTCGCGGAGGTGGGCGAATGAGCGACGACGGGCCGGGCACGCGTGAGGTCGCCTACCGGGTGTTCGCCGCCGAGTTCGACGACGCCTCGCTGTCGTACTCCGAGAGCGACGAGGAGCGCGCTCCCAACTACGTCGTCACCCCGACCGGCGCGCGGGTGAACCGCCTGTTCACCGCCGGCGTGCTCACCGAGGTCGAGCGCGTGAACGACGAGACGCGGCGCGGTCGCGTCGTCGACCCGTCGGGTGCGTTCGTCACCTACGCCGGGCAGTACCAGCCGGAGGCGCAGACCTTCTTGGAGCGCGCCGACCCGCCGGCGTTCGTCGCGCTCACCGGCAAGGCGCGCACCTTCGAGCCCGAGGACTCCGACCGCGTCTTCACCTCCGTCCGCCCGGAGAGCCTCAACGAGGTCGACGCCGACACCCGCGACCGCTGGGTGGTCTCCGCCGCCGAGGCGACGCTCGACCGCCTCGCGGCGTTCGAGCAGGCCCTCGATTCCGACCTGCGCGGCGACGAGCTCCGCGCGGCGCTGGAGGCGGGCGGCGCCCCGGCTCCGCTCGCCGCCGGGATCCCGAAGGCGCTCGACCACTACGGCACGACCGCGGCGTACGCAGAGGCGGTCCGCCGGCTCGCGGTCGACGCGCTCGAGCTGATCGCGGGCGACCGCGACGAGGTCCGGTCGATCGACGTCGCCCCCGACGAGGGGGACGCGACCGCGATCGGTCCGCTCCCCGACACCGACGTGACGATCGCGGAGCCGGCGGCGACGCCCGAGGCCGACGCGACCGCGGCCGCGGACGTCGGCTCCGACCCGGAACCCGCCACCGGTGAGAGCGAGGGCGAACCGACCGCCGAGGCTACCACGTCGACCGCGGATGCCGACTCGTCGACCGCCGCCGCCGGATCGACTGCCGAGGCCGAGTCGCTGCTCGACGACGCGGCCGAGATGGAGGGCGCCGGATCCGCGGAATCCTCGGAAAGCGAGACGGCCGAACCGGAGGCGACCGCGACCGCCGACTCCGGATCGCTCGGCGATGCGGGCGACTCCACCGAGCCGACGGACGAGAGTACCCCGACCGACGATAGCGTCACGACCGACGAAGGTGCCGCGGCCGACGACGGCGGCCTCGGCGACTTCGACGCCGGTGACGACGGAGACGACATCGGAGACCTCGACGCGGGCGGCGATGACGACATCGGAGACCTCGGCGCCGGGGGCGACGAGGGCGCGAGCCCCTCCCCCGACCCGGACGCCGACGGGGACGACATGTACCAGCTCGACGACGAGGAGCGCGAGGAGATCGAGTCCGAGTTCGGCACCGACTTCGCGACCGGGACCGAGGTCGACGAGCCGGGCGAGGCCGACATCGACGTGCCCGACCCCGAGGAGATCGTCGAAGAGCCCGACGAGGACTCCGCGGCGGCCGCGGACGATTCGGCCGCCGCAGAGAGCCCGGAGCCCGACACCGCCGCCGCGACGGACGACGGAGATGAGGCCGAGACCGACGGAGACGCAGCTGACGACATCGACCTCGAAGCCGCGGCGGTCGCGGCGATGGACGACCTCGACGACGGCGACGGGGCGCCCCGCGAGGCGGTCGTCGAGCGCGTCGCGGACGACCACGGGGTCGAACCGGGCGCGGTCGAGGACGCGATTCAGGACGCGCTGATGAGCGGGCAGTGTTACGAGCCGGGCGACGGGCTGCTCAAGCCGATCTGATGGCGCGGGTCGAGCCGGTCGTCGGCGAGCCGGCGGCGGTGGCCGACCTCGGCGCGGAGCGCGCGCTGCTCGTCGCCGACGTCCACGCGGGCATCGAGGTCGGACTGCGCTACGAGCGCGGCGTCGAACTCGACTCCCGGGCCGACGAGCGCCGCGAGCGGCTCTGCGACCTCGTCGCCGAGACCGACGCCGACCGGCTCGTCGTCCTCGGCGACCTCGCGCACCGGATCGGCGCACCCGACGGCGACGAACGGGAGGAGCTGGAGGCCCTGATCCGCGCCGTCACCGACCGCGTCCCGATGACGCTCGTCGAGGGGAACCACGACGCGGGCGTCGCGGAGGCGTTCGCGGCCGACCTCGACGTGATCGGCCCCGAGGGCGGGCGGCTCGGTCGCGGGTCGGCCTCCGGCGTCGCGGTCTGTCACGGCCACACGTGGCCCGACCCCGCGCTCCGCGACGCCGACGTGATCTGTACCGGCCACGAGCACCCGCAGGTCCGACTAGAGGACTCGGTCGGCGGGTCGCGCGTCGAGCGCGCGTGGCTCCGCGGGACCCTCGACCCCGCGGCGTTCACCGAGTCTGGTGATACTCCCGGCCCGCCGGCCGATCCGCCGGAGCTCGTCGTCTTCCCCGCGTTCAACGAGCGCTCCGGCGGGACGTGGGTCAACGTCGAGGGCCAGTCGTTCCTCGCGCCGTACCTCCCCGCGGCGCTCCCCGCCGCGGACGCCTACCTGCTCGACGGGGCGCGGCTCGGGGACTACCGGGACATCTGAACGCCGCGGACCGATCGCGGAGTGACCGTTCCGCCCCGCTCCGCCGACGAGACCGTTTTGTCCCGCGACGCGGAACCGGCCCCATGGTCACCGACCGCTCGCCCACCGCGATCGACGAGGCCGGGTGGCACTGGCTCCGGGTCAAACACGTGACGGGGTTCCCCCGCCAGGCCCGCGACGGCTACTTCCCGGCGCACGACGTGATGCGGCCGGCTGCGACGACCGAGGCGGACGCACCGGGGATCGACGCCGGAAAGAAGTCGCTACCGGCCGGCCCCGAGACCGTCCGCGACGCCGACCGCCTCGCGCTGGAGACGACGTACCTGAGCGGGAAGTGGCTCGTCGAGCGTCCGGCGGAGGCGGTCGACGACCTCTGGGAGGCGGTGGTCGACGACGTCGCGGCCGAGCGGTTCTGGGACGCGAAGGTCGCGACCGCCGCCGGGTGCGAGGCGTTCGGCGAGTCCGACCACGCGGTGCTCGTGTTCACGCCGAACTACTTCGATCGAACGGACGTCGACCGGGTTCGACGCCGGCTCAGGGAGGAACACGGGGTGACCAAGCGGATCCGATACCGCCCCGACGTGTACACGCTCGGCGGGGTCCACGAGGCGCGGCTCGGCCCGCTCGCCGACTCCGACGCGGCGCGGTTCCGCGCGTGAGATTCGCGTCCGGCTACTCCACCGGGCGGAACTGGAAGCCGTCCCAGTCCTGGCTCTCGGGCTCGCGGATGCCGGCGCCCGGCTCGCGCAGTTCGTCGGCGTACACCGGCTCGATCCGGTCGCCGATATCGACGCTGAACTGGTCGCCGCCGTTGTCACTATCGTCCCCGTCGTCGCCTGTGACGCCGCCTGCCTCGTCGCGCTCGGCTATCTGTCCGAGCGCGCGGACCGGCGGCCCGTCGTAGTCGTCGCCCATCTCGAACTCGACGATTGCGAGGGTGTTCGGCTCGCGGACGCCCGGGGGCGTCGCGGTCGAGGTCGTCCACGTCACCACGCGCGCCTCGTACTCGCGGAGGTCGACCGTCCCGACGCGCTCGGCGCCGTTCGGGCCCACGGTGTGGGGCGGGTACGTGACCGTGCCGTCGGCGTACTCGGCGGCCTCGAAGGTCGGTTCGGCGCTGTCCCCCTGCCCGTCCGCGTCGGTGTCGGTCGTCTCGTGGTCGCTCATTGGCTTCCCTCCAAGATCGTGGTGGTCACGCAGTTCCCGAACCCGCCGACGTTACAGGCGAGCCCCGTGTCGGCCTCGACCTGCCGCGGTCCGGCGTCGCCCGTGACCTGCTTGACTATCTCGTACACCTGCGCGACGCCGCTGGCCCCGAGCGGGTGGCCCTTGGACTTGAGCCCTCCCGACGTGTTGATCGGGAGGTCGCCGTCGCGGTCGGTGACGCCCTCGTCGACCGCCTTCCACCCCTCTCCCTTCTCGAAGAAGCCGAGGTCCTCGCTCTGGAGGAACTCCAGTATGGTGAACATGTCGTGGAGCTCGGCCACGTCGACGTCGTCCGGGCCGATCCCGGCCATCTCGTAGGCGACCTCGGAGGAGTCGACGACGCCGCCCATCGTCGTCGGGTCCGCGCGCTCGTGGACGACGTGGGTGTCCGTCGCCCCGCCGATGCCCGAGACCACGGCGTAGTTGCCGTCGGGCGCGTACTCCTCGGCCACCGACTCGGGACAGAACACGAGCGCCGCCGAGCCGTCCGTGATCGGACAGAAGTCGTACAGTCGGAGCGGGTCCGCGACGATCGGCGAGTCGAGGACCGTGTCGAGGTCGACCTCCTTCCGGAACTGCGCGTGAGGGTTGTCCACGCCGTTCCGGTGGTTTTTCACCGCGACCTTCCCGAGGCTCTCGCGGGGCGCGTCGTACTCGTCGAGGTAGAGCCGCGCCGTGAGGCCCGCGAACGACGGGAGCGTGACGCCCTGCCTGTACTCCACCGGATGCGTGAGCGACGCGATCACGTCCGTCGCCTCCGCGGTCGTCCGGTGGGTCATCTTCTCGCCGCCGACCAGCATCGTGACCTCGCTCGCGCCCGAGGCGACCGACTGCCACGCCGCGTACACCCCTGCCCCGCCTGAGGAGGAGGTCTGGTCGATCCGCGCCGTGTACGCCGGCTGGGCGGCGAGGTCGTGGGCGAGCGCGTTCGGGACGCCGGTCTGCCCCTCGAACTCGCCGCTGGCCATGTTCGAGACGTACAGGTGATCGAGGTCGCCGCCGTCGACGCCGGCGTCGTCGAGCGCGGCCGCGCCCGCCTCCGCCAGCAGCTCCCGGATCCAAGCGTCGCGCTGCCCGAACCGCGTCATCGACGCGCCGACGATCGCTACGCGTTCCATGTCGGTGGGTCCACCGCGGTCGCCTAAAACGTACCTCTCCGCGGCCGCGGTGGGGTCCGTCCGTCCCGACACCGTCGGCCGCCGTCGAGGTCGCGCCTCGCCGTCTCACCCGCCCCCGGCGAGGATCTGCGAGCCCGGTTCAGTCCGCCGCGGTCGGCGCGCCGTCGCCGACCGCGTCGGTCGCGTCCTCGCGGTCAGCGGTCGCGGCCGACACCACGTCGGTGAACGCCTGTCGGCGGGCGTAGAAGAAGTAGACGTACGGGACCTTCGCCAACACGTCGAGGAAGGCGTACGTCAGCGCGGCGCCCACCCCCGTGGTGAAGCCGATCCCCGCCGGACCCATCAGCCAGACGAACGGGTACGCCAGCCACAGCAGGCCGACGTGGTTCTTCAGCAGGCTGAACAGCCCCCGCTGCATCGGGTCGTCGGGAACGGCCCGCGGGAACACCACGTACAGATACGCGAACAGCGTGACGTGGAAAATCGAGGAGACGCCGAACAGCACCCACTTGAGCGTCCCGCCCGTCACGACCGCCCCGGCGCCGAACGCGATCATCAGCGCGTCGGCGAGCATCACGCCCGCGATCGCGCGGCGGGACGCGCCGGCGACGTAGCCGATGAACCCGACCAGGAGCGGGGTGGTGACGATCCAGTCGACGTAGCGGAGGCCGACCAGCTCGGCCCCGTTGACGGTCACGGTTCCGATACCGAGCGCCATTCCGGCATACGCGAGCCCGGCGAAGCCGGGTATCACCGCCAGCGCGGCCAGGCGACCGCGGTCCTCCGACTCGCCGAGCTTCGCGTACAGCGCCGCGGTGATCCCGAGGCCGACGAGGAAGGCGACCGCCGCGATCCAGTACGCGGCGCTGACCGCGCCCGTCATCGCGCACCTCCGTCGGTCGTCGCTCGCGAGCGCGCCGTTCCGCCCCCGGTGGCCGGCCCGTCGGCGCCGGACGTCTCATCGACGGTGAACGCCGCGACCCGGTCTTGGAGCGTCGTCACGGCGTCGGTCTGGAACTCGCGCAGGGAGTCGGACACGTCCTCGACGACCGACTGGCCCTCCTGTATCTCCGTCGCCGTCTGCTCCGCCGTCTCCGCGGTCTCGGTACTGAGCTCCGTGATCTCGTCGACGGAGCCGGCCGTGTCCTGTACCGTGTCGGCCTGGTCGGCGGTCGTCCGACGGATCTCCCCGAGCGAGCCGCTGATCTCGTCGACGGAGTCGGCGATCGTCTCGATGTCGGAGAGCGTCGACTCGACAGTGTCGGTCCCGGTCTGGACGCGCTCCTGTGTCGACCGGATCGACACCGTCACTTCCTCGGTCTGGTCGGCGATGTCGTCTATCATCGTATCAATCTCGTTCGCGCGCGACTGCGTCTCCTCGGCGAGCTCCTTCACCTCCTCGGCGACGACGCTGAAGCCGTCGCCGGAGCCGTCCGCCCGGGCCGCCTCGATCGAGGCGTTGAGCGCGAGCATGTTGGTCTGTTCCGCTATCTCGCCGATGATGTCGACGATCTCGGTGATCTCGTCCATCCCGTCCTGAAGCTGTTCGACCCGGTCGACGGCCTGCTCCGCCTCCTCCTCGACCTCGGCCATCTCGGCCAGCGCGCTCTGGGAGGAGCTGCGGGCGTCGTCGCTCGTCGCCGCGACCGCCTCGCTCCGGTCCGACAGGTCGTCGACGGTCGCCGCGATCTCCTCGGCGGACGCGCTGATGGTCTCGATGTCGGTCGCGATGGACTCGAGCTCCGCGCGCTGATCGCCCGCCTGTCCCCGGATCGTCGTCGCGCTCTCGGTCGCGCCGGCGACGCGCCGCTCGACCTCGTTGCTCATCTCCGCCATCTCGCCGGCGTCGGCCTCGATCCGGTCGGCCATCTCGCGGACCGTCTCCACCGTCCCCTGGAGGTCGTCCATCATCCGGTTGAACGACTCGCCCACGGTCGCGAGGCTCTCGTCGCTCTCGTCGACGTCGACGCGCCGCGTGAGGTCGCCGGTCGCCGCCTCCTCCATCACCTCGGCGTACCGGTCGGCCGTCCGCCGGTAGCGGTCGGCCATCTCGGTCGCTTCCGCCCGCGCGCTCTCCAGTTCGTCTTGGGTCCGTTCCATCTCCGTCAGTCGGTCCTTCAGCGAGACCCGCATCTGCTCGATGGATCCCGCGAGCTCCCCGAACTCGTCGGTTCGGGTGGACTGTACTTCCCTGTCGATGTCCCCGTTGGCGACGCGCCGCGTCTGCGCGCCGATCTCGGTGACGCTGGCGATCGTCTCGGCCGCGTTGATCGACCCGAGCGTCAGGAGACCGGCGACGGCCGCGACGACCGTCGCGTTCGCGTCGTCGGTGGCCAGCCCGACGGCGACGATGAACGCCCCCGTCGCCACGTATCCGACGCCAAGTTTCACCCCGTAGCTGTCTTTCACCGATGCGATCGGCATGTGATCCATCAGGGAAACCGACGTGTTAAACGGCGCCCCGATACTATCAGTTCTGATATCCGGGCGCCTCGCCGAGCCTCGATCCAGGTCCTCGCGCCGCCGGGCTCACTCCGCGCGCCGGCCGCCGTGTCCCGGGTAGTCGCGTTCGAACCGCGACCCGATCTCCTCGCGGTCGATCCGGATCACGACCGGACGCCCGTGCGGGCAGGCGTAGGGGTTGTCGCAGGCGTCGAGCCGGTCGAGGAGGTCGACGACCCGGCCCTCGGTCAGTGAGGTGTTCCCCGTCACCGAGGGGTAACAGGCGAGGTCGGCGAGCAGCTCGTCGACGGCGTCGACGACCGGTTCGTCGCCCTCGGCAGCGTCGTCGACCAGCGCGGACAGGGAATCTCGCAGGAGGTCCGGGTCGAGCGCGGCGTCGAAGACGGCCGGGACCGCCGTCACCGCGACCTCGCGCTCGTCGGCGCGCTCCGCACGGAATCCGATCTCGGTGAGTTCGTCGACGAACTCCTCGAACAGCGCCGCCTCGCGGGCGGTCAACCCGACGCGGACCGGCTCCGCGAGGGCCTGCGCCTCCGCGCCGTCCGCGACGGTCGCCTTCAGCCGCTCGTAGTTCACGCGCTCGTCGGCCGCGTGCTGGTCGATCAGCACGAGCCCGTCCGGCGCCTCGGCGACGACGTACGTCTCATGAAGCTGACCGAGCACCCGCAGCGGAGGCAGCGAGTCGAACTCGCGCTCGGCCTCGGTCGCCTCGCCGTCCAGCGTCCGCTGCCGGGTCCGTGCCCGTGTTCGGGGTACCGACCGAGCCGCGTCCGCCCGGGCTCCCCTCCGGTCGCCCCCCGCCGCTTCGCTGCCATTCGCTGTCTCGTCGCCAGCCGTCGTTTCGTCTCCGACCGTCGTTCCGTCGCCGACCGTCGTTCCGTCGCCGACCGTCGTTCCGTCCCCGACTTTCGTTTGGTCGCCGACTGCCGTCTCGTCGCTGGTTACCGCTTCGCCTCGGCTCGGCTCGCACTCCGCGCCGTCGCTCTGCCGGCTCTGTGGACTGGGTCGGTCGTCGCCGCTCGCGTTGTGATTCGCGTCGCCGTCCCGGGGCTCGCCCGCGGGCTCTGCCGTTGGTTCGGCCCGGGTCCTCTCCCCCTCGCCGAGGTCGTCGACGGCCCACGCCGCGTCGTCGGACGGGTCCAGTTCGGTCGGCGTCGCGGGGTCGTCGTCGCCCTGACCCGGGTCGGCGTCGGTCACCGAGTCCGGGGTTCGGCCGGGATCTTCAGTGTTCGCCGACGTTCCGGGGTCGCCTGGCGTCCCGGAGTCGGAGACTGCCGCGGACTCGCGCCCCTCGCGGGCGGCGCGCTCGTGGTCGGTGTCCGCGCCGCCCACGGCCTCGGTGTCGGGCGTCTCGGGGGCGACCGCCGTCTCGTCGGGCGCCGACTGGCCCCGGGGCGCCGTCGACCGGATCAGGCCGTGGTCGAGCAGCGCTCCCTCGACGGCCGCCTCGACCGCTTCCCGGACCGCAGGCTCCTCGTCGAAGCGGACCTCCAGCTTGCGGGGGTGGACGTTCACGTCCACGTCGCCGGCCGGGACCTCGACGAAGAGGACCGCGAACGGGTAGCGGTCGGGGGCCAACTGACCGCCGTACGCCTCCAACGTCGCCTCGCGCAGCGCGCTCGCGGTGACGTACCGCCCGTTGACGTACGTCGAAAGGTAGTCGCGCGTCGAGCGCGTCGTCTCCGGGTGCGAGACGAGCCCCGTCACCCGCCGGACCGGTGCGTCGGCGGAGTCGTCGCCCGCGTCGGTTCCCTCCGGCGTCCATTCCACGTCGATCATCGACTCGGCGACCTCGCGGCCGTAGACGGCGAGGACGGCCGAGCGGAGGTCGCCGTTCCCCTCGGTCGCGAACGTCTCGCGGCCGTCGTGTTCGAGCGACACTGCCACGTCGGGGTTCGCCAGCGCGTACCCGGTCACCACGGTGTTGACGTGATCGAACTCGGTCGCGGTCCGCTTGAGGAACTTCTCGCGCGCGGGAGTGTTATAAAACAGGTCGTCGACCTCGACGGTTGTTCCCGCGGGACAGCCCGCCGGGCGGGCCTCGCCCACGTCGCCGCCCGCGACGGTGATCTCCGCGCCGGCCTCGGCCTCCGGGGGGCGCGAACGGACGGTGAGCCGCGAGACCGCGCCGACCGTGTACAGCGCCTCGCCGCGGAAGCCGAGCGTGGCGACGCCGCGGTCGAGGTCCTCGATGTCGCCGATCTTCGAGGTGGCATGCTCCGCGACGGCCGCCTCCAGTTGGTCCTCGGGGATTCCGACGCCGTCGTCGCGGACGCGGATCCCCTCCGTCCCGCCCGCCTCGACCGAGACGGCGACGCGGCTCGCGCCCGCGTCGAGGCTGTTCTCGACCAGCTCCTTCACGACGCTCGCGGGCCGCTCGACGACCTCGCCCGCCGCGATCCGCTGGACGGTCCGCTCGTCCAACCGCTCGATGTCTGGCGGCTCCATTCGTACGCTCCGTCGGACGAGCGCGCACTTCAAGCCGTTGTCGGCGGTGACGGCGTGAGGGGAGGCGCTCGCGTGGTGCCGCTGTGCATACATGAACTGCGGCGGCGCGTGCCTGCGAGCGGCCGCCCTCGGCGGCCGCGAGACGGCACGCGCGAGGGAGTCGCCGGCTCCCGGAGCGAAGCGGAGGGTGCCAGCGACGAGGTTGGGGAGGGGTGAGGTGCGGTTGCGGTGCGGGGTGAGTCAAAGGGTCAGTCGCGAGGGCGAAGGCGCGCGACGCAAGCACCGCAAGGAGCGAGCAGCGCGACCGACTGAGAAGCGCAGCGAGCGTGCGCCCGCCACGCGACTGGGGCTTTACCGGTGTCTGTCGGGGTTCCACTGGCCTCAAATCACAGCGCGCAGGGAAAGTACGAACGAACGGTTCACAGGTCCGGACTGTCTCCGAAAATCGACCTTATTCAAGCGACCGCGGCCGCGATCTCCTCGTCGGTGAGGAACACATCCTCGCCGGTCTCGGGGTCGAACAGGTGGATGTGTTCCTCCGCGAAGGAGACACCGACCTCGTCGCCGGCCTCCGGCTTCACGTCGGCGGGCGAGCGGGCGAGGAAGTCCTCGGTCACGGTGAGGTGGACGTAGTTGTCGGAGCCGATCGGCTCGACGACCTCGACGGTCGAGCGCAGGTTCTCGTCGCCGCTCGGTGACTCGTCCAAGACGATGTTCTCCGGGCGGATGCCCAGCGTGTACCGGCCGTTCCGAAGGTCGTGGCCCCGGACGTACTCCGCAGAAAGATCGAGGTCCAGCCCCGCCTCCTCGTTCCGGATCGTCGCGCCGGCGCCGTCCGTCTCCACGTCGACGTCGACGAAGTTCATCGACGGCGAGCCGATGAAGCCGGCGACGAACTCGTTGACCGGGTTCTGGTACACCTCGGTGGGCTCGCCGACCTGCTGGAGTTCGCCGTCGTTCAGGATGGCGAGCCGGTCGCCCATCGTCATCGCCTCTTCCTGGTCATGAGTGACGTACATCGCGGTGACGCCGAACTCCTTCTGGAGCTTCTGGATCTCCGCGCGCATTTCCGTGCGGAGCTTCGCGTCGAGGTTCGAGAGCGGCTCGTCGAAAAGGAACACCTCGGGCTCGCGCGCGATGGCGCGGCCGAGCGCGACGCGCTGCTTCTGCCCGCCCGAGAGTTCGTCGGGCTTGTCGTCGAGGAGGTCCTCGATGCCCATCATCTCCGCCATCTCGCGGACGCGCTCGTGGCGCTCCTCCGTGGTCATCTCCGTGCTCATCTTGAGCCCGAACGCCATGTTCTCGCGGACCGTCTTGTGGGGGTACAGCGCGTAGTTCTGGAACACCATCGCGACCGGGCGCTCCTTCGCGTGGATGTCGGTCACGTCTTCGTCGTCGAAGTGGACGGTTCCGGACGTCGGCTCTTCGAGGCCCGCCACCATTCGCAGTGTGGTGGTCTTCCCACAGCCCGACGGTCCGACAACGGTCACGAACTCCCCGTCGTCGATCTCCAGATCGAGGTCGTCGACGGCGACGATGGTTCCCCGGTCGAACTCCTTTCGGAGCGTATCGAGCGTGACGCGTGCCATTTCCCTGATGGCGGGTCCGCTGGCATATGAGTTCTTTGCTGTTTTCTTGATATATGGTGAAAGATCTCTTCTCAAATATCGGCTTTTCGCGTCGGTCCAGTCGATCGTCGAGTCCTGAACTCGACGCAGATCGATCCGGATCGATCGGGACGTACCCCAAACACTAAATGTATGAAAATATAATTCATCATTTGTTCTAGTCACATGAACGAGAAACGTAGAACGCTGCTCAAGGCGGTGGGGGGATCGACTGCGCTCGCGGCGCTCGCGGGCTGTATCAGCACCGGCGGCGACGGCGGGGACGGCTCCGACGGCGGGGACGGATCGGACGGCAGCGACGGCTCCGACGGCGGCACCACCGGCTCCGCGCGGCTGTGGGCCGACCTGGCCGACGCGGAGGACGAGGCGCTGACCGACTACATCGACCAGTACGAGTCGGATACGGGCAACACCATCAACAAGGAGGCGCCCGGCGGCGAGCTCGACCAGCAGCTCGAAACCGCGATCCCGGCCGGCGACGGCCCTGACTCGTGGATCTGGGCGCACGACTGGGTCGGCCGCTTCGCGGTCCGCGAGGACCCGCCGTTCCTCTACGACGCGAGCGACGACGTCGACGTCTCGCTCGACAGCTACACGCAGGCGGCGCGGGAGGCGGCGCAGTTCAACGACGGCCTCTATGGGCTCCCGTTCGCCTCCGAGACCGTCGCGCTGTTCTACAACGAGGACATGGTCGACGAGCCGCCGGAGACCATGGAGGAGATGGTCTCGATCATGGAGGAGTACCACGACCCGGAGAACGGGGAGTACGGCCTCTCGTACCCCGTGACGAACCCCTACTTCGTCAGCGGGTTCATCCAGGCGTACGGCGGGAACATCTTCGACGAGGGGAACCTCGAAGTCGGCGTCGACAGCGACGAGTGTAAGCGGGGCATGGACGCCCTCGAAACGCTGTCCGACTACGTGCCGGCCGACCCCGGCTACGAGTCGCAGATCGTCGCGTTCGCCGACGGACTCGCGCCGTTCGCGATCAACGGGCCGTGGGAGCTCGGCAACCTCAGCGGCGAGGTCGAGAACCTCGGCGTCACGACGCTGCCGACCGTCGACGGGAACCACCCGCGCTCGTACTCGGGCATCCAGCTGTTCTACTTCAGCTCGATGCTTGCCGACGCCGACCAGTCCACGGTCGACGCGGCGACCGGACTCGCCGAGTGGTACACCACGAACGAGGATATCATCCAGACCAACGCCGAAGAGCAGGGGTACATCCCCGTGCTGGCCGATGTCGTGGGCAACGACGACCTCTCCAGCGAGGTCCAGGCGTTCGCCCAGCAGGTCGACCACGGCGTCCCCATCCCGACGCACCCGGACATGGACAGCGTCTGGACGCCCGTGACGGAGGCGTTAGAGCGCGTCTTCAACGACGAGCAGGACAGCGACGCCGCGCTCGACCAGGCCGCCTCCGAGATCCGGGAGGCGCTGTAGGCACCCCTCGGAGCGATGGCCTCTTCGCAACCTGGAACCGGCGTGAGCGGGCTGGCGCGTCTCCGATCGGCGCTGCCGTTCTCCAGTCGCGACTGGGGGCTGCTCCTCGTCGCGCCCGGCGTGCTGCTCTTCTCGAGTTTCATGCTGTACCCGATCTTCTACCTCTTCTACATCTCGCTGACCGACGCGACGTTCGCGGGGTCCGTGATCGGCGGGGGCGCCGACCTGATCGGGCTGGCGAACTACGCCCAGCTGATCGGCGACTCGCAGTTCTGGACCTCGATGACGACGACGTGGCTGTTCGTCGCCGTCTCGCTCGTGATCAAGGTGTTCCTCGCCGTGGGGATCGCGCTGCTGCTCAACCACGTGCGCGTCGCCGGGAAGCGCTACATGCGCGCGGCGGTGATCGTCCCGCTGGGGTTCCCCGGCATCTTCACGATCACCGTCTGGCGCGGAATGTTCAGCGACGCGCGATACGGCGTGTTCAACACGATACTGGGGCGATACAACGAGCTCATGTCGTCGCTGTCGGCGCCACAGGTCCTGCTGTTCGACGTGCCGATCGGCTTCCTGAGCGGCCGCTGGGAGGCGTTCTTCGCGTACGTCACCACGGAGGTGTGGCTGGCGTACCCGTTCATGGTGATCATCATCGTGAGCGCCTTACAGGACGTGCCCCGGTCGCTCCACGAGGCCGCGATGGTCGACGGCGCGGGGGCGCTCCAGCGGTTCCGCACCGTGACGCTGCCCGCGATCAAGGGACCGGTGCTGTTCGCGTCGATCCTCACGGCCGCGACCTCGTTCCAGCAGTTCCTGATCCCGTGGGTGTTCAATCAGGGCGGGCCGTCGAGACAGAACGAGCTGATCATCGTGTACGGCTACCGCGAGGCGATCACGTTCAACCAGTTCGGCCTGTCGGCGGCTATCCTGATCGTCGGGATCGCCTTCGTCGGCATGTTCATGTACGTGGCCGTGCGCTACGGCGGCCTCGCCGAGGGGGTGGGTGACGAATGAGCCCCCTCGAGTCCGCGGTCGCGCTTGTCGGTTCCGCGGTCGCGCTGGTCCGCTCGAAGCTGGTCGCGTTTGCGACCGCACCGAAGCGGTTCTCCGTGATGATCCGGCGCGCGATCTACGACGTCCGCACGGGGAAGCGCAGTTCGTGGGACGTGACGAAGAGCGTCCTGATGACGTTGTTCGGGCTCGCGATGGTGCTCGTGCTGCTGTTCCCGCTGTTCTGGATCACGACCGCGTCGCTCGCGGAGGGCTCGCGGCTGTTCAACACGAGCGGCATCTTCCCGGACCCGTCGACGTACAACCTCGGCGCGTATCGGTGGGTGATCTTCGAGTCTGACTTCTTCTTCGTCGACGGCGACTGGGGGTACCCCCAGCTCGTCCTCGGCGGGAGCGGCGGGCTGGTCAGCTTCCGGTGGGCCGGGACCGACACCGGTCCGGGCGCGGTGTTCAACAGCCTCTACATCGTCAGCGTAACGCTCGCGGCCGGGTTCGGCATGATCGTCCCGGCGGCGTACGCGTTCTCGCGCCGACAGTTCGTGGGGCGCAAGCGCATCCTCTACGGCTACGTGCTGTTCACGCAGATCGGCGCCGGGCTGTCGATCGCGACGCTCGTGGCGCTGTACTCGCTGTTCAGCTCCTACGGGCTCACGAACAACCTGTTCATCCTCGGGTTGTTCTACGCGGCGTCCGCGATCCCGTTCAACACGTGGCTGCTGAAGACGTATATGGACAACATCCCCGTCTCCTACGAGGAGGCGGCGATGGTCGACGGCGCGAGCTTCTTGGAGACGATCCGGGAGGTGATCCTCCCGCTGACGAAGCCGGGACTCGCGGTCGTGCTCATCTTCGTCTGGCTCGCCGGGTGGAACGAGTTCATCATCGCGCAGACCCTGCTGCGCCCGGAGAACTACCCGCTCTCGGTCGAACTGTACAACATCGCGACCGAGGGCCGGTTCTCGACGCCGTGGACTCGGTTCGCGGCGTTCGCGAACCTGTTCGCGCTGCCGGTCGCGATCGTCTACTTCGCGGCGCAGCGCTCCGTCGAAGACGGCCTGTCGTTCGGCGGCATGGAAGGGTAGCCCGGCCTCCACGCGGACCGTTCTCGGTTCTCCCTTCGTTCTCGTCGTCTCCTCATTCTCGGCCGCCCCGTTGACCGACGGCGTCGCTCCGGGGCGAGTCGTCTGGTAACGGGGCCGGATTCACCCGGTCAAAGAACCAGATGTATCCGGTAACAGGCGGAGCCGCCCGGAACCGCTCTCGCTCAGTCGTCTGCCGTCGGCGCCGGCGGCGCGCCCGTGAGCCGGTCGCGGTCGTGGTCGGCCTCGAAGTCGAGGTCAGGGCCGCGCGCAATGATGCGCGTCGGGGTCACGTCGGGGTGGGTGGTGTAGTAGTGCTCCTTGATGTGGTCCATGTTCACCGTTTCGGCGACGCCCGGCGTCTGGTAGAGGTCGCGCAGGTACGGCCAGAGGTTGTCGTACTGGTGGATGAACTGCTGGTTACACATGAAGTGGGTGTGGTACACCTGATCGAAGCGGACCAACGTGGTGAACATACAGATGTCCGCCTCGGTGAGCGAATCGCCGACGAGGTAGCGCCGGTCCGCGAGCCGGTCGTCGTAGCGGTCGAGCGCGCCGAACAGGTCGTCGATCGCGTCGTCGTAGGCCGCCTGCGAGGTGGCGAAGCCCGCGCGGTAGACGCCGTTGTTGATCGGCTCGTAGATGTCCGTGATCACCTCGTCGACCTCGGCGACGGTCGCGTCGTCGTCTTCGTCGGGGAGCAGCGAAACGTCGTTTCCGAGGTCCGCGAACGCGGTCGAGAGCATCCGGAGGATCTCCCGCGACTCGTTGTTGACGACGGTCTCCTCCTCGGTGTCCCACAGCACGGGCACGGTCACCCGACACGTGGCGTCCGGGTCGGCCGCGACGTACAGCTCGCGCAGGTAGTCGCTGTCGTGGAGACGGTCGGGCGTACAGCCGTCCTTCTCGGGGGTGAACTGCCAGCCGTCCTCGTCGCGGTACGGGTCGACGACCGAGACGCCGATCGCGTCTTCGAGCCCCAACAGCGACCGCGCGAGTAGCGTGCGGTGCGCCCACGGGCACGCGTACGACACGTACAGGTGATAGCGACCGGCCTCCGGCTGGAAGCGCTCGTCCGGCTCCGCGTCGACGTGGTCCGGCACGTCGCTGCCCGCGATCCAGTTCCGGAACGTCGTCTCGCCGCGCTGGAACGCGCCCTCCTCGTCGGTCGTCTCGTAGGTGTCTGTGCGCCACTCGCCGTTCACGAGCTGGTTCATACTACACGCGTGGGCTTCGACGCGTATAACGTGGCCGGGGACACGCGTGTCACCCGCTGTATGTGGTGTGTAGATTCATATCACGATCTTCCCATTCACGACCGAGAGGCGGTGGATCGACGGCGAACTCCTCCGAAGCCCCAGCCGCGAGGCGAACGCACGCCCGCTGCGCTCCTCGCTCGGTCGCTCACTTCGTTCGCTCTCTCGTTGCGGTGCTTACGTCGCCCGCGTTCGCCTCGCGACTGCCCCTTCGAGTCCCACCTACCGCAACCGCACCGCAACCGCATCGCAGCCTCACCCCTCCCCAGCCTCGCGGTTCGCGCTCTCCGAGCGCTCACCGCTCCCTCGCGCGTGCCCCTCGCGGCCGCCGCTTCGCTCCGGCCGCTCGCAGGCACGCGCCGCCGCAGTCGATCTGTCCTCTCGCCGTCCCGGTGGCTTTTCCTCGTCGCTCGCGTGTCCTGACGCATGACCGACCCAGACGAGGTAGCGCCGACGGTCGCCGTCGTCGGCGGCGGCGCGGTCGGTGTCACGACCGCGCACGACCTCGCGGCGCGCGGCGCCGACGTGACCCTCTACGAGCGCGGGGAGCTCGCGGCCGAGAGCTCCGGGCGCGCGGCTGGCCTCCTCTACGACGCCTACGCCGAGGACGTCGACGCCGCGGTCGGCGCCCGGTCGATCGAGCGCTTCCGAGTACTCGACCGGTCGCTGCCCGGCTTCTCGTTTTCGCCCTGCCCGTACGTGATCGCGGTGCGCGAGGGCGACCCCGACGCCGACGCCGTTCCCGGGATGGTCGATCGCATGCGCGGCCACGGCCGCGACGTCTCGCTCGTCGACCCCGACGCGCTCGGCGAACGGTTCCCGCCGCTCCGCACCGACGACCTCGCCGTCGCGGCGGTCGCCGAGGGGGCCGGCTGGACCGACCCGTCGAGCTACGTCCGCGCGCTCGGCGACCGGGCCGGTCGCGAGGGGGTCGCGATCGAGACGAACACCGCCGTCGCGCTCGGGCCGCGGCCCGGCGCGAAACGACACATCCGAGTCGGTGACGACGGAGCCGACGGCGATCCGGCGGCCGAGACGCGCGCCTTCGATGCCGTCGTCGTCGCCGCCGGGGCACACGCTCGGTCGCTCCTCGCGGACGCGGGCGTCTCCGTCCCGGTCGTCCCCTACCGGGTCCAGGCGCTCGTGACCCAAACTGACTACGACGGGCCGATGGTCTACGACGCCACCGCGGACGCGTACCTCCGCCCGCACCCCGACGGCCTGCTCGCGGGCGACGGGACTGAGCCGGTCCCGGCCGACCCCGACGACTACCGCCGCGAGGCCGACGACTGGTTCCGCGAGGACCTCGCCGGCGCCCTCGACGAGCGCCTCGCCCGCGGGGACCGCCTCGACGGGGGCGAGGGACCCGACCGCGGCGAACGGGTCGACCGCGGGATCGACGACGCCCGGGCATGGGCCGGACTCTGTACCGCGACGCCGGACGGCGACCCGCTCGTCGGCCCGGTCGACTCGGAGGCGGGCGATCCGACGCTCTTCGTCGCCGCCGGCTGGCAGGGCCACGGGTTCATGCGCGCGCCGGCCGTCGGCGAAGTGGTGGCCGAGGGCGTGCTCGCGTCGCTCGCGGGCGCCGCCTTCGACGGGCCGGAATCGCCGTGGATCGGCGCGTTCGACCCGACGCGGTTCGGTTCGGATCGGTTCGACAGCGACGAGGCGTTCGAGATCGTCGAGGGCATGTCGCTGTCGAACCGGACGGAGGAGGAATAGCAGCGGCCGCAGAGCCGAAGCCGGGGGTCAGTCGTCTTCTTCGACGACGTCGACATCGCTCGATCCGCCGCGTTTGGGGATCTCGACGTGGAGCGTCCCGTTGCGCGTGAGCGTCGCGTTCGCGCCCTCGGGCGTCACGTCGGCGTCGCGGGGGAGGTCGACGCTGCCGGACAGCGAGACGCCGCGGCCCGGAAACACGAGGTCGTAGCCGTCGTAGAAGTCGCGGAAGCGTTCGAGCGAGACCTCGACGGTGCGGTCGAGGAAGGTGACGTCGACGTCCTCGCCGCGCACGCCGGGGGCGTCGAAGACCACGAGGTACGCGTCGTCGCTCTCGAGGAGGTCGTGCGAGAGCGGGCGGCGCTCCTGGACGCGACCCCAGCCGCGGCCGACGCGTTCGAGGGCGTTACGGAGCGCGGAGCGACCGCTTTCGACGAGTCCATCCACCGCTCACACCTCGATTTCGACGAGGTCGCTCCCGCCGCAGTACGGACACGAGAGGTCCTCGACCGCGTGGTCGTCGGGCACGTCGTACGTGTAGTGGTTCTCGAACATGTCGAGCTCGCAGTCGTCGCTGACGCACTTGACCTCCATCGTCGATGGCATGCGCGGACGTAGTATCGGCGGCGGCTTAAACGGCGTGGCGGCGGCGAGCCGGGGGTGCGAACCGCGCGATGCGGCGCTCAGACCCCCGCACCGCGCATCCGGTCCGGCACGACGGTTCGCTCGGCGACAGCGACGACTGCGATACCCAACGCCGTGCCGGCGAGGAAGCCGGGACCGCACGGGCGAGACGGGATTTCGAACGCAAGCGCGACTCCCAGCCCGACGGAGATCGCGAGGATCGCGGCGCCGAAGGCGACGTAGGTCAGCGTCTCGTAGCGATCCGGCGAGAGGCGGTCGCGGGCGAGCCACGCGATCGGGCCGACGGCGACTGCGGTCGCCGCGGCCCAGCCGGCGGCGAGTCCCCACGGTCTGGGATTGGTGCCGAGAAACTGCATCGCGGCGAGCGCGCAGAGCGCGGCGAACGAGACGTAGTTTCCGACTCGCTGCCAGCGAGCGGACCCGTCGGCGCGCGCTGGCGCGCCGTCGCTGGAGGTCGTCTCACCGTTCGGGGGCGTTTCGGAGGGCATGGTCGGGGTTTCCGCGCGTTCCGCCATAACTAATCCGGCGCGGCTCGGGCGTTCCGCACGCTTTTCCCGTCTCGGTCGAGTACGGACGGTAACATGACCGATTCGCCCGCGTCGGCTCGGGGGTCGCTCCCGGCCGACCCGAACGACCTTTCCGTCACCATCGTCGACGGGTACGTCGACGAGCCGGCCCACTTCGGCGTCCCGCCGTACCTCTCGACGTACCCCCGATACACCGCCGGGGCGCTCGTCGACGCCGGCGTCCCCGAGTCGGCGATCACCTATCACACGATCGACGAGCTCCGCGAGGACCGGAGCAAGCACGCCGACGTCGCCGACGCCGACCTCATGATCTACGTCGGCGGGATGACGGTGCCCGGGAAGTACGTCGGCGGCACCCCCGCGGAGCCGGACGAGGTGCGAGAGCTCGGCTGGACCGCCGACGGCGTGACGCTGCTCGGCGGCCCGGTGCGCTTCGGCGTCGGCGAGGAGAACGCCGGCGCGCAGGAGACCCGACGCGACGACCTCGACTACGACTTCGTCGCGATGGGCGACGTGGAGGCCGCGGCCCACGACCTCGTCCGCGAGGGGCTGGAAGGGTACGGCAACCGGATGCGCACGAACGAGGAGGTCGACCGCTGGGCCCGGCAGGGGGCGTTCGTCGTCGAGCAGCACCCGAACCACCCCGACTACCTCATCTGCGAGATGGAGACCTCCCGCGGGTGCGCCTACCGCTGCTCGTTCTGTACGGAGCCGCTGTACGGCGACCCGGCGTTCCGCGCGGCGCGGTCGGTCGTCGACGAGGTCGACGCGCTCTCGGACCGCGGCGTGCGACACTTCCGGCTCGGGCGGCAGGCCGACATCCTCGCGTTCGGCGGCGACGGCGAGGCGCCGAACCCCGACGCGCTCCGGGAGCTGTACGGCGGGATCCGCGAGGTCGCGCCCGACCTCCGGACGCTCCACCTCGACAACATGAACCCCGTGACGATCACGGACTACCCAGAGGCGTCCCGCGAGGCGATCCGCGTCATCGCCGAGCACAACACGCCCGGCGACACGGCCGCGTTCGGGCTCGAATCGGCCGACCCGGTCGTTCAGGAGGAGAACAACCTCCTCGTCACCGCCGAGGAGTGCTTGGAGGCCGTCCGCGTCGTCAACGAGGAGGGCGGCTGGCGCCCGGGCGACGCCCCCGAGACGACGCCCGGTGACCCGGCCCGCGTCACCGGTCCCTCAACCGGACCGGACGCCTCGCCGCGGCTGCCGAAGCTCCTCCCCGGGATCAACCTCGTCCACGGGCTGACCGGCGAGCGCCCGGAGACGTACGAGCACAACAAGCGCTTCCTCCAGACGGTGTACGACGAGGGGCTGATGCTCCGCCGGATCAACATCCGGCAGGTGATGGCGTTCGCGGGCACAGAGATGGCCGAGACGGGGGCCGAGGTCGCACAGGAGCACAAAGACCAGTTCCAGGCGTACAAGCGCGAGGTGCGCGAGACCATCGACAACCCGATGCTCGACCGCGTTGTGCCGCCGGGAACCGTCCTCCCGGACGTGTACCTGGAGTACCACCAGGACGGCAAGACGTTCGGGCGCCAGCTCGGCACGTACGCGCTCCTCGTCGCGGTGCCGGGCGAGCGCGAGCTCGGAACGAGCATCGACGTGGCGATCACGGACCACGGCTACCGCTCCGTCACCGGCGTCCCGTACCCGCTCGATGTCAACGTGGCCTCGATGGACGAGCTCACCGCGATCCCCGGGATCAACCGGAGCACGGCTGGTGACATCGTCGTCGGCCGCCACTACGACTCGGTCGAAGCGGTCGACGCCGGGGTCGCCGACCTCGGGGCGTACGCGGTCGCCGGCGACACCGACGTGCCGATCCCCGGTCGCGAGCGTCCCGGCTCCGGCCCCGGTCCGGCCGCGCGGTCGTCGCTCGGTCGCGGGGACTGAGCGATGTCGGTCGACGATCCCGAAGACCCCGACCGCCTCGAAGGTCCCGCGGTTACCCGGGTCGAAGTCCCCGTCGACACGCGCGCGCCGGGCGGGACCACGAACGCGTACCTGTTGGACGGCCTCCTCGCCGACCCCGCCGCCCGGACCGACGCGCTCGACGCGGCGCTCGCGGAGCGCGGATCGGTAGACGCGGACGCCCCGTCCGTCGAAGCGATCGCCGTCACCCACGCCCACCCGGACCACGTCGGCGCGGTCGCTGACTACGCCGCCCTGACGGACGCGACGGTCGTCGCCCGCGATGACCACGCGGACCGGTTCGCCGCGGCCGCCGGGGTCGAGCCGGACGAGACGGTCGCGCCGGGCGAGACGGTCGCCGACACCGCGGTCCGCGCGGTCGACACGCCGGGACACGCGCCGGACCACCTCGCGTTCGCGGCCGGCGGTCCGGGGACCGAGTCGGGGCGGTCGGTGCTGTGTTGCGGCGACCTCGCCGTCGCCGAGGGGAGCGTCGCGGTCGCCGCGCCCGAGGGCGACCTCGCCGCCTACCTCGCGAGCCTCGAACGCGTGCGCGACGCCGGCTACGACCGACTCCTCCCCGGACACGGCCCGCCGATAGACGACCCGCCGGCGGCCTGCGAGCGGCTGATAGATCACAGGCTGGACCGCGAGCGAGACGTGATCGCCGCGCTCGACGGCGGCGCGTCGGACCTCGACGCGGTCGTCGACGGCGCCTACGAGAAGGACCTCTCCGGCGTGCGGGACCTCGCGCTGGCGACGGTCGCCGCGCACGTCGAGAAGCTGGTCGCCGAGGGACGGGCCGACGAGGCGTGGCGCGCGCGGCTCGCGGACCGCGGGTTCGACTGACTCCGCGGCTCCCGCCGTCCACCGAACGCCCCTACGGCTCCGCCTCTAACTCCGCGACGACCTCGGAGAGCGGCGTCTCGGTCACGTCGACGAAGCGGCCGCCGGCGGCGACGATCCCGCCGTCGGTCTCCGGGTCGTCGCCGACGTGGACGAGGCCGGTGGTGGCCGTTCCGAGCGCCTCCGCCGCGGCCTCGAACGCGGAGGGGTGCGGCTTCCGCCAGCCGCAGCCGACGCTCGTCGTGACCGCGTCGAACTCGCCCCGGAGCCCGGCCCGGATCAGCGTCCGCGGGACGAGCTCGGGGACGGCGCAGTTCGAGAGCAGCCCCACCGGGCCCCGGTCGGCCGCGCCCCGGACCGCGTCGAGCGCGCCGTCGCGCCGGGTCACGTCCGGGTCGAACGCCGCGATCACGGCGTGCCTGGCGACGTTCTGCTCCGCGTCGACGCCGCGGGAGTCCAGCGCCCGAGCGACGTGTGCGGGGAGAGGGACCTCCGCGCCGGCCGGCGCCTCGACGTGCTGCTCGCCGTACGCGACGTGCCAGTCGTCGGGGACCGTTACGCCGCGGGACTCCAGTTCGCGCGCGACCGTTTCCGCCGGGTCGGACGGGTACTCGACGTCGACGAGGGTCCCGAAGAGATCGAAGGTGACTGCCACGATACCACCGTTAGGGACAAACCCGGATTGAAGCTGTCGGTCGGGGGAACGCCTCTCGACGCCGACCGTTCGCGCCGCCGCCGTCAGAACAGCGAGCCGAAGTGGAGCGTGACGAGCCGGTAGAGCCCGGTCACCCACGCGCACAACCACAGGAGCATGAAGCCGGCGACGCCGGCGCGGAGCCGCTTCCGCCAGTGGCTCATGTCCTCGTGGAGCTCGTCGATGTCCACGCTGGGGTCCTCGTAGGCGTCGGCGTTCCGCTTCGCCTGGAAGATCCGCACGATCCCGGTGAGCGCGAACGCCAACAGGGCGTACGCCTGAACGCCGAAGAACGCGTGGAGGATCGCCATGCCGCTCACTTGGTCGAGGACGCGCGGGACCATCCACCCGGCTATCGGGACCGTCGTGAGCACCAGTCCGACGACGATGTACCGCAGGTGGCGCATCAGCACGTTCCACGACACCGTCTCTGCGTCGATCATGATCCAGGCGCCGTACAGGAGGAACGGGAGACTCGTCGTCACGGACATCCCGGCGAGGGCCGCGATGACCGACTCGTCGACCATACCGTCGATACGTGCTCCGGCGCGTAAAGCCCCCCGATCCGCGTCGGGCGCCCGCGGTCCCGCCCTCTCGCCGTCGGGGCGCGGACGAAAACAGTTAGCGTCAGGAGCACGTACCCCGGGGCGATGGAGGACACCTCGACGCGGTCGGAGCCGGAGTCGCCGTCGGAGGAGTCGGCCGACCCGCCCGACGACCCGGAAGCCCCCGACACGGAGCCCGCGGAAGACGGATCTCGGGTGACCGACGGGACTCCGGAAGCGGAGCCCGCGTCGACCGACGCCGACGGCGCTCCCGGAGACGAGGACGACATCGAGGCCCTCCGCGAGCGCGTCGAGTCCGAGTACGACTTCGACGACTTCGGCCCGTCGGACATGGCCCAGATGAGCGCCGAGGAGTGGGACGCCGCCTTCGACCCCGACACGTGGATCACCGGCGACCGGCTCCTCGACCGGGTCGACGCCGAGCTGAAGTCCCGGATCGCGACCCGCGACGTGTTCGGCGTTTTAGAGCGCGTCCGCGAGGACGGCGAGGAGCGCATCCTCGTCTACTCCGACGAGGGATACGCGATCATCCGCCCCACGGGCGAGGTACGCGGCGAGGGAACCGTGCTTCGGGACATCGAACCGGTCGTCGCCTTGGCGGCGATGGACTCGTACGAGGTGCCCGAGCCGCCGGAGGACTGGTCGCTCCCGCACCCCGACAGCGTTCCGGAGGGTTCGGGCGAGTTCGGCAACCTCGTGATACAGGCGGTCGCCGGGATTCAGGTGCTCGCCGGCGTGGCGCTCCTCGTCGCGACCGCCGCAACGGACCTCGACACGATCGTCGCGCCGGCGATGGGCATCGTGTTCCTGCTCGTCGGGGTGTTCCTGTTCGCGATGGTGGCGAACGCGCGGCTCTCGGACCGGTTCCGATCGGAGGAGTACCGCGACCGTCTGCGAGCGCTCCGCGAGGCGAAGGAGCGGCCCGAGTTCGTCCCGGTTGAGGACGGCCTCGTGACCGGCGAGGACGGCGCTACGACCGACCCCGACCGAGACGAGTAATCCGCCGATTTCGACGGTCTCAGGCCCTACAGACACCTCCGCGTCGGCGGTATCAGTCGGTGGGTTTAAGCGCACCCCGTCCTGAGTGAAACTGTATGAAAAGGCGGGACTTCGTGCGGACGGCCGGCGGCGCGACCGCCGCCGTCGCGGCCTCCGCCGGGGCGACCGGAACGGCGGCTGCACAGGAGGTACAGCCCGATTGGCCGAGCGGGGCGGCCAGCGGAAACGTGGGCTCGTACACCGACGCCCGCGGCCAGGACTCGGTGACCATCTCGGTCGGGGCCGGCAGCAACGGCCTCGCGTTCGACCCGACCCTCGTGTGGGTCGACGAGGGAACGACGATCACCTGGGAGTGGACGGGCAACGGCGGCGACCACAACGTCCAGGCGGTCGATGGCGGCGGCCCGGCCAGCTTCGACAGCGGTGACCCCGTCGGCGAGGAGGGGTACACCTACGAGTACGAGACGTCGAGCGAGGACGCCGGGATCACCCACTACCACTGCGTGCCCCACACCGCGGTCGGCATGCACGGCGGCATTGCCGTCGGCGAGGACGTCGCGACCGTCGAGGTCGGCGGCGGCGCGAACACCGGGTGGCCCGAGGACATCGCCAAGGTCGGCGTTCCGCTCCACGCCCACTGGGTCGGCATCTCCGCGATCCTCGGCATCGGGCTGACGTTCGTGTTCACGTTCTACATGCTCAAGTACGGCGAGTCCGCCCACACGGGTCACGGGGGTGCGAGATGAGCTCCGGCAACTCCTCGTACGGCGACATTCACCGGTACGAACCAGCCCGTGAGAGCACCGCCGCCGCGATCGCGATCGTCCTCCTCACCGTCATCGAGGTCGTGTTCGTCGCGCTTTTCACCTACGGGCTGATGTCCGCGTGGGCGTCGACGGAGGCCGGCAACATGTTCGTCGGGGCGCTTCTCGCCCTCATCTTTATTGATCTCGCGTTCATCCTACTCCTGTACCGGAAAGAGTTCCTTCCGGACGTGATGATCGTGAAGAAACGCCGTCGTAAGTGGGAGGACCTGTACGTCCGCGAGGAGGACAAGGACGGCAAAAGCATCGACACCGGCGGGCTGGCGGACACGCTGAAACGGGCTGTGTACCCGTACTACAAGAAGTGATTCGACAATGAGTCTGAAAAAACAAGACGACATGGACCACAACGCGTGGCTCAAGAGTCAGGACCTCACGGCTATCGAGACGGCGTTCCTGACCACGCTCATCTGGCTGGACAAGCGGCTTCGCATCGTCGACTACCTCGAACTGCTGGAGACGATGTACTACCGCGCGAACCTCCAGATGCCGAAGAGCCACACCGAGCAGTACGACCTCGACAACAAGTTCTGGTACTGGTACCCGCTGTACTCGCTCGGGTCCCTCTCTATCATCGCATACCTGCTCGCGGCGGTCTCCGGCGCGCTGCTCGGGTTCTATTACGCACCGTCGACCGCCGGTGCGGCGGCGCAGGGCGACCCGACGGCGGCGTACGACTCGATGGTGATGATCATGACGGACGTCCAGTTCGGGTTCATGCTCCGGGCGATCCACCGCTGGGCGGCGCAGTTCATGGTGGCGGCGGTGTTCCTCCACATGCTGCGCGTCTACTTCACCGGCGCGTACAAGGAGCCGCGCGAGGTCAACTGGATCCTCGGCGTCGTGCTCATCGCCCTGACGCTGCTGTTCGGCTTCTCCGGGTACGTCCTCCCGTGGAAGCAGCTGTCCTTCTGGGCGGCGCAGATCGGCGTCGAACTGGCGCTCGCGACCCCGATCGTGGGCGAGTGGGCGGCCCAGTTGCTGTTCGGCGGCTTCACCCTCGGACAGGCGACGCTCGTGAGAATGTACATCCTGCACGTGTTCGTGCTGCCGTTCGTGGTCACCGCGCTCATCGCGGTCCACGTGGGCATCGTCTGGGTGCAGGGCATCGCGGAACCGCACTAATCCAATGACCGACGACACCACTCCCATGACGGACGGAGGCACCGACGACGAGGCGCGGACCGACGGCGGCCCCCCGGCGACCGTCCCGCCGGACGACGAGACGCCGACCTGGTCGGAGCGCAAGGAGCGCAGCCAGGGGCTCGCACAGCTCACCTACCAGTACTTTGAGCGGTCCCGCCGCGAGGACGAGGACCTCCGCGCGGAGTCCACGTACGTCGAGCGCGACGTGCTCGGCTTCCCGACGTGGCCCCACGAGACGATCCGGAACCTCGCTATCACGTCGTTCTTCCTCGGGATCATGCTGCTCGTGGCGTCGATCCTTCCGGGGCACTTCGGGGACCCGGCGAACCCCGGATCGACGCCGGCGATCATCCTGCCCGACTGGTACCTCTACTGGTCGTTCGGACTGCTGAAACTCAGCCCGATCAACCCCGAACTCGCAGTGTTGGGCGGCAACATCGTCATGTCCAACGAGCTGTACGGGCTCGTTGCCCACGGCGCCATCTTCGGCGTCATCACGCTCGTCCCCTTCCTCAACAAGGGGAACGCGCGGCGTCCCGTCGAGGAGCCGGGCTGGGCGGCGCTCGGGATGACCGGCGTCGTGCTGGCGATCACGCTGGCGGTGCTCGCCATCCAGAACTTCTTCCCCGTCCCGCTCGAGCTGCTGTTCTCGCTCGTGTTCATGCTCCCCGTCGTCGCCGGCATCATCACCTACGCGGTGTTGAAGACGATGCGCGAGGGGTACATGTACGACCTCAACCGCCGGTACTTCATGCTCCGCCCGCCGAAGTAACCGGTCGAGCCCCGCCCGCTTCGCCCCCGTGACCGACGCGCGGTCGCGGTCCGGTCCAGCCGTTCAGACGCTCCGTATCACCCATGTCATCCTCAACAGACGGCGACTCCTCGCAGGCGTTCGACGAGACCGGCGATCCGATCGCGGCCGACGACGACGCCGAGCCCCGCACCGAGCCGACAGGCCCGCGGGAGGGCCCGAGCGGCCGAGAGATCGTCGTCCCGTTCCGGCTGTACAAGGCCGTCACCGTCTTCTCGACGCTCGCCGCGGTCGTCACCTACTTCGTCGGGTTCACCCTCATCGACGCCGCGACGCTCCAGATCAGCTTCGTCCGGACGACCATCGTCTATCTGCTCGACAACGCCGGACTCCTGCCCCCGGAAGACGTGCTGGTGGCGATACTGGCGATCACGGGCGTGGGATTCATTATCCTCGGAACCGCCGTGTACGTGCTCGGGACCCGGTTCCGCGGACAGGGGATGGGAAAGTCTCAAGACGACCCCAGCGAAACATGAGATAATGGCAGACGAGTTCATGAAGGGCTTCGCCCTGTTCGCGATCGGCGGTCTCGGGTGGATCACCTTCGGCGGCTGGTACCGGACGCCGTCGTACTACCAGGTGTCGCAGCTCGTGAACCCGGCGGAGGGCGTGAACACGGCGTACGGCGAGATCGGCGTGTTCGCGGGCGACATGTTCTTCTGGCTGATGGTGCTCGGCGCGGCGACGTTCTGGGTGCTCATCCCGGCCAGCCGCCAGCTCCGTGACGCTCTCAACGGCGGCGACGAAGACGCCGCTGCGAACTGAACGCGAAACGCTCGTCTCGTTTCTCCGCTCTTCCTCGCGCCGTTCACCGGCGACGCGACGGCGACCGCCGGCGAACCGAGGGATTTTCACCGCCGCTCGTCCCACCCACGGCCATGAGTGAGCCGACGCGCCCCTTCGCGGTTCTCGGCGAGGGCGACCCGGCGGCGGCGATCCGATCGGCGGCGACCGACGCGGGCGCCCCGCTCGTCGACCGCGCCGAGGCAGACGTGGTCGTCGCCGTCGGCGAGGCCGCGCTCCGCGAGGCGATGCGCGCGGCCGCGAGTACGGACACGCGCGGTCACCCGATCCTCCCGGTCGGAACGGGCCGTCACGCGGTCGACCCGAGTCTCGTGACCGACCTCGTCGTCGACGGGCCGGCTCCCGAGTTCGACGCGTTCTCCCGCGTCGCTCATCCGGTCGTCGCGGTCGAACGGCCGGATAGCCGCCGCCGGTTCGCGGCCGCCGATGTCGCGTTCGTGACGGCGGCGCCGGCCCGGATATCCGAGTACGAGATCGCGTTCTCCGACGGCGAGTCGGCGTCGGTGCGCGCGGACGGCGCCGTGGTCGCGACGCCGCTCGGGAGTGAGGGGTATGCGGCGGCGGCCGGCGGGCCGCTGGTATCGCCCGGGGCGGGCCTCGCTGTCGTCCCCGTCTCGCCGTTCACGACCGCTCCCGACACGTGGGTCGCGAGCGGCCGCCTCGGGGTCACCGTCGAGCGCGAGGAGGAGTCGGTCGCGCTGGTCGTCGACGGGGACCGCTGGGGGACTGTCGAGCCACATCGCGCGGTCAGGATCGAGGCCGCGACGACGGTCGATCTCCTCGCTCCGACGGCGGAGCAGGGGTGATCCCTCCTCCGGTGGCGGCGACGGCTCGTTCCGATCGCAGCGACGGACGGCTCGTTCCGATCGCAGCGACGGACGGCTCGTTCCGATCGCAGCGACGCCGCCCCTCCCCGCGGGCGCGCCGATCGGAAACACTCTAATACGTCGTGAACGGAAGTGGTGGATATGGACCCACTGCAGTTCCTCGTTCCCCTCGGCTGGCTGTCGGCCGTCGGGCCGGCGCTGCCGTACGCGATCTTCGTGATGACAGTCGCGAACCTCGCCACGCGGCACCTCGCGCACAGGCGGCACGTCGAACAGGGACAGGAGGCGGACAGCGTGGAGGCGTACACGCCGCACGTGTTCACTAACGTCGGGCTTGTCCTCCTCTCGTTCGTCTACATCCTCGGTTCGCCGGTGAGAGGGACGATCCTCTCCGTGCTCGTCCTCGCGATGTTCGTCGCCGACTTCTTCGAGCTGGAGGCCCGCAACGTCGAGGCCCGGAACGACATGACGATCGAGGCGCCGAAGAGCTCGATCGCCGCCTCGCTCGTCGTGTTGGTGTGGTCGTCGTACTTCGCGCTGTTCTTCCTCGTCGAAGGGATCTGGAACCAATTCGTCGTCGCCTGACGAACCGCGGACCGTCACTTTCTCGCTCGCCTCGCGTCAGAACGGCCAGTCGCCGGTGAGCTTCATCCCCGTCGCCTTCCCCTCGGCTTCGAGCGCCGCCGCGATCTCGTCGGTGTCGCGGCGGGGAACCGACGCGTCCGCCTCGGCGAGCTCGACGACCAGCTCGGTCAGGAGGATCGCCTGCTCGCGGAGGTTTCGCGACTCCAGCTTATCCAGCGTGTCGGCGTGGGTGTGGCCCCAGCCGCGGCCGCGCCCCTCGGTCTCGCCCGAGACCATGTACCCGGGGATCCCCCGCTTCACGAACGGCCAGTGGTCGCTGTGGGGGACCAGCTCGCTCCCCGTCGCGATCGGGTGGTCGAAGCGGTCGCTCACACGGTCGGCGGCCGCCGCCAGCGCGTCGAAGTCGTGGTGGTCGAGCCGCAGCGTCCGACCGAACACGTTGCTGTCGACGTTGACGACCGCGCGGACCGCCTCCCTGTCGGCCGCCTCGGCGGCCACGGACGAGCCGACGAGCCCGACCTCCTCGGCGCCGAACGCGGCGAACCGGACCCGCACGTCGAGCTCGCCCTCGCGCGCAGCGAGCGCCCGCGCGACCTCGACGATCGTCGCCGTCCCCGCCCCGTTGTCCATCGCGCCCTCCGCGATGTCGTGGGCGTCGACGTGCGAGGAGACGAGCAGGTGTTCGTCGGTGTCGGGGCCGAGTTCGGCGACCGCGTTGCCGCTCGTCGCCGTCGGCGTCTCGCAGTCGACCGCGACGGTCAGGTCGTCGCCCTCGCGTCGCCGCGCCAGCCGGGCGCCGGCCTCCTTCGAGACGCCGACCGCCGGGATCGCCCCCACGGGCGCCTCCGCGGTCCCGACACTCCCGGTCGGCGGGAGGGTCCCCTCGACGTGGTTGGCGAAGACGAAGGCGGCGGCGCCGGCGTCGACCGCGCGGTAGTACTTCTCCCGGCGATGGATGAATCGGTCGACGGCGTCGGGGGTGTCCGACGACACCATCACGACCTTCCCCTCGAGGTCGGCCTCGAAGTCCGCTGGAACGCCGTGACCGAGGTCGACGAACTCCCCGGTCACCTCGGCGCTCGGGCTGCGCGGTAGCGCGATACACGCGTTCGGGCCGACGGCGACTGGCTCGTCCGTCGCGGCCTCGCGGACCGCGCTGTCGCCGCGCTCCCAGCCCTGTATCTCGAACTCCTCGACCGCGGCGTTCCGCGCGCCGGCCGCGGCGAACGCGTCACGGGTCAGCTCAAGCGCCTCGCGCTCGCCCGCCGAACCGGCCATGCGGTCGCCGACGTCGACGAGGTCGAGGAGGTGGTTCCAGCCCGCGTCGCTCGTGAACGTCTCGCCGATCCAGTCGGTCATGGGTGTGGGTGTCGCGGCCGCCGGTCAAGCGTTTCGGTGGCGGCGGGGGCGGCCGGGATCCCCCGGCGAGACGCCGGGGCCGAGGGGGAGGAGTTAGACCGGGACGGCCGGCAGGAGGACCGTCGCGGCCTCGGCGGCCGCGAACGTCGAGTCGTACAGGTGGTTCAAGAGGAGGTAGGTGACGACCCCGAGCGCGAGCGAGAGGATCCACGCGCTCGCGGCGATCCGACCGACGCGCCGGTGTGGCGTCTCCGTCCGGAGCTCCTGTTCTGTGTGGGTGAGCCCGAGGACGATCGCGTAGAGGACGACGGGGACCGAGACCACGGAGAGAATGATGTGGATCGCGAGCATGATCAGGTACGCGGGGTACACCCAGTCCCACAGCGGGACCCACGCGTACGACGAGTCGAGGACGAACTCCTTGGTGCCGCCCCCGGCGACCTTCGGGAGGTACATCCCGAGGAACAGGAGGATGAGGACGAACGACGTCGTCATCGCCGCCGCGTGCTTTTTCACCTCGTCGTTCCGGATCCAGTACCAGCCGAGCGAGAGGGAGATCACGGTGACCGTGTTGACGGCCGCGATGGCGTGCGCGAGCAGATTGACCGTTTCCTGCGTGAGCGTCGGGAACAGCGCTTGGAACTCCGGAACGAGGAACACGCCCCCCACGGCGCCGTAGCCGACGACGGTGAGGAGGACGGTTATCGCGGTGGCCCGCTCTTTGGCCCGGTCGCGAACGCTGGCGGTGGACATATCAGGTGTACTCCCGGGAGCGTTATTGGCCTTTCGAGGTCGGAATCGAGAGCCGGCGATCGGGGACGACGCGGGGCTGTTCCGCAGGGGTGACGCGGGGCCGTTCTTCGGGGGCGACGCGGGGCCGTCCGGCGGCGTCCCGCGCGCCGAACCGGGATCACTCCTCGATGACGCCGGTCGCGGTCGCGACCCCTATCGCCGCCTCCTCGTTGATCCCGCCCTGGAGGATGGTGTAGCGGTCGCGGATCTCGTGGGCGCTCGTGAGCGCGGCGATGAGCTCCGCGTCGTCGATCCCCAGCTCGCCCGCGGTCGTCGGGGCGTCGAGCTCGGCGAGCGCGTCGCGGATCGCCGCCCACCGCCCATTCTCGCCGCTGTGGAGGAACTCCGTCATGATCGACGCCACGCCGACCTGGTGGCCGTGGAGCGCCTTCCCCGGCGCGATGCGGTCGAGCTGGTGGGAGATGAGGTGTTCCGCGCCCGAGGCGGGCCGCGAGGAGCCGGCGATCGACATCGCGACCCCGGAGGAGACGAGCGCCTTCACCACGACCCACGCCGACTCCTCTAGGCCCGGGCGGATCATGTCGGCGTTCTCGACGAGCAGCTCCGCGGTCATCTCCGAGAGCGCGCCCGCGTACTCGCTGTACTCGACGTTCCGCAGGCGGCGGGCGAGCCGCCAGTCCTTCACCGCGGTGTAGTTAGAGATGATGTCCGCACAACCCGCGGTGGTGAGCCGCCACGGGGCGTCCGCGAGCAGCGTCGTGTCCGCCACGACGGCGAGCGGCGGGTCGGCGGCGACCGAGTGGCGCGTGTCGCCCTCTGGGATCGACGAGCGCCCCGAGACGATACCGTCGTGGGAGGCGACCGTCGGGACGGAGACGAAGCCGACGTCGAGGTGGTCAGCTGCCATCTTCGCGATGTCGATCGGCTTGCCGCCGCCGAGCGCGATGAGGTAGCCCGGGTCGACCGCCTCCGCGGTCTCCTTCAGGTCCTCGACGGCCGCGAAGGAGGCGTTCTCCACGACCGCGGTCGCGGGGTCGTCGAACTGGGCTCTGACGCGGTCGCCGGCGATCTCGTTCGGCGTCGGGCTCGTCACGATCAGCGGCCGCCCGGTGAGATAGAGCTCGCCGACCGCCTCCCCGAGGTCGTCGAGGACGTCGTGTCCCACGAGGACGTTCCGCGGGAGCTTGATCCACGTCGTCTTCTCGAACATACGGGACGGTCGCGCCGACGGGTCAAAGCCGTTGTCCATGTACGGCGGGCGCGGCCGCCGCGGAGCGGCCGACGGGCGACGGCCGCCCCGGTTACGCCCCAAGCGCGGCCAGCGTCGTCGCCGCGTCGTAGAGGAAGTAGACGCCGAAGCCGGCGAGCACGAACGCCGACGCGACGGCGACGATCGGGGCGAACGCCTCGATCCTGCGCTCCGCGGCGACGAGTCCCGTGGGGAAGCCGAGGACCCAGACCAGCACGCCGAGGAAGAACCCGCCGATGAGCGCGGGCGAGCCGGTGGCGACCACGAGCGTCCCGGCGAGGTCGGCTCCGACCACCGGGAGCCGGGACAACACGTCGAGTTCGCCCGGCTGAAGCAGGCCGACGCCGATCGTCAGCCAGAACAGCACCTGGTACGGGTTCGTCAGGGCGAGCACCAGCGCCTTGCGGAACCCCTTCCCCTCGGCCGCGATCGGCTCCTCGCCGGAGGTCGGACGGAACGACGCCCGCGCGCCTTGGGCCGCGCCGACGGCGAAGTACAGCATGAGGACGCCGCCGACCGCGACCATGACGCCCTGTAACAGCGGGAACGACTCCACGACCGCGACGACGCCGACGTACGCGAGGACGAAGAAAATCGCGTCGGCGGTCGCCGCGCCGAGGCCGGCCCGGAAGCCGGCGAAGCGACCGCGGAGGACGGCCTCCTCGGCGATCACCGCGTTCATCGGACCGGGCGGCGCCGCGAGCGCCAGCCCGAAGACGACGCCCGCGCCGAGCGTGACGAGGGTACTCACACCGCTCGCAACGACCGGTCTCGTGAAAAACCCCGCGACAGCGACGCGGTCGGTAGTGGTCGTTTCCGGGCGCTGCGACCGAGATACGGACATCGGACGCCAGATCCGCACACGGCGGGCGGGGCCGGAAGCTACACGTCTTGGAGCTCCGCGTCCCGGAGCGCCTCGTTGAGGTCCTCGCGGACGCGCTCGCCGGTCTCGCGGTCCATCGCCGTGGTGACGATCCGGTTCTCCTGGACGCTGGAGCCGTCCCGCAGGAGTAGCCGGACGTTACCGTTGGTCCCCGCGCGCGTCGCCTTCGCGCGGAGGCCGGTCCGCGACCCCGTCCCGCCGGCGTCGATGGGACCGGGAACGATCTTCTTCACGTGCGGGTGTTCCGCGACGGTCTGGACGGCCTTCCGCCCCTTGCGGTCGCCGATGAGCGTCGAGTGCGACCCGCCGATCTTCTCGCGCGGCGGGGTCTCGACCACCGCCAGCGACCGGTCGCCGCGACGGTCGAGCACCCACTCTACGAGGGGGCTCACGTCCGGCTTCCCGCCGTCGTCTGCGGGGTCGCTCGCCGTTGTCCCGTCTCGGTCGCTCCCGCCGGCGCCGCCGTCGGGCACCCGGTAGAACTCGTGGTGGAGCTGCGCGCGCGTCTCGCGGAGCGGCTCGCGCTCGCCGGCGGCGTAGACGGTCTCCGGTCGCTTGCGTCGGATCTCGTCGGCGACGCGCCCCGCGAAGTTCCGCAGTTGGACCTCCGTCAGGCGCTCGGTGTCCTCCGGGCGCGTGGTGATCGTCGTCTCGCCGACGACGGCGTCCTCGTCCAACATCGTCAGGTGCGCGCGGTCGGCGTCGAACTCGGCGACGACCGCGTCGGCGTTGGCGGTGTTACAGGTCAAACAGTAGTCCCCCGGCTTCTCTAACGGGGTCCCACACCGCCGACAGTTCATACCGACAACACGGCCGTGGAAGGTAAAAGCGCGTCCGTTCGCCGCCGGTCTCGGGGCCCGCTCGCCGCCGTACACCGTCGCGCCCACCGCTGATCCGGAGCGACAGCTTATAATCCTCCCCGGCCTCGGTACCGGACATGGACGGAGACCGACGCCGCGACGCCGAGACCGGCTCCGACGCGAGCGTCGGCGACGGGGAGTCCGGCGAAGACCTCGCCGGCACGCTGGGATCCGTCGAGGACAGACTCACGCAGCTGATCCGCGACGGCCGGCTCAACGCCCTCGTCGCGTGGGCGATGATCGCCGTCCTGGGCGGAGTCCTCGTCGAGAGCGCGCTCGACTACGACCTGCTGTCGGCGGCGATCGCGGTCGGACTCGGCGGCGTCTTGCTCGCGCCCACGGTCGCGGCTCGCGACTGGCGGACGATGCTCCCGGCCGAGCTGGTGGGCCTCGCGCTGCTCCCGGTCCTCGTGGGCGCGCTCCTCGGCGGCGAGTTAGGGACGTTCGCGGCGTACGTCGCCATCGCGGCGCTGGCGCTCGTGATCGCCGTCGACCTCCACATGTTCACGTCGCTGCGGCTCACCCACTGGTTCGCGGTCGCCTTCGTCGTGATGACGACGCTGGCGACGGCGGCGGTGTGGACGGTGCTGCGCTGGAACCTCGACCAGCGCGTCGGCACCGCGTACCTGACGACGAACGACGCGCTGATGACCGAGTACATGTACGTCACGCTGGCCGGGATCGCGGCCGGACTCCTCTTCGACGGCTACTTCCGCCGCCGGGGACGTCTCCTCCGTCGCGTCATCCGCCGGGTGGTGCGGCGATGACGCTGCTCCCTCGGCTGTCCCTCGCGTCGCAGCGTCGACTCACGGGCGCGATGCAGGTCCTGCTCGTCGGTATCGTCGCGTACGGCTTCCTCGCGGGCGAGCAGAAGGCAGTAAGCAACGGGGTCATTGCGCTCCTCGTCACGCTGGTCCCCGCGGCGCTCGAGCGCCGGTACGACCTCCCGCTCGACCCGTGGCTCGCCCTGTGGATCACGACGGCCGTGTTCCTCCACACGGTCGGCTCGGCCGGGTTCTACGCCCGTGTCGAGTGGTGGGACCACATGACGCACGCGCTGTCGGCCTCCCTGGTCGCCGCAGTCGGCTACACGACGCTCCGGGCGATCGACCTCCACAGCGACGGGATCCGGATCCCGTCGCGGTTCGCGTTCGTCTTCATCGTCCTCATCGTCCTCGCGTTCGGCGTGCTCTGGGAGCTGTTCGAGTTCGGCTTAGACATCGTCGCGACCGAGACCGGCATCGACATGCCGCTCGCGCAGCACGGGCTCGACGACACCGTGCTCGATCTCATGTACAACACCGCGGGCGCGGTGCTGGTCGGGCTGTTCGGACAGGCGCACCTCGCGGGCGTCGCGGAGCTGGTCCGGGACCGGATCTTCGGGAGCGCGACCGAGTAGCGCCGGACGCGAGCCGTAGTCGGACCGCTCAGTCCAGACAGGCCGCGACGACCCGCAGCGCGGCCTCACCCCGGACCTCGTTCGCGAGCAGCGGCACCCGCTTCACGTCCCGGGCGCGGAACAGGTCCGTCGCCTGGCGGAGCGCGCTCTGCTGGACCTCCCACCGGCGGGCGCAGAACTCGCAGGTGTCGGGGTTGGGCTCGACCACCCAGTCGGGGTCGATCCCGGCCCCGTTCCCGCCGGTCACGTCGCCGACGCCCTCCATCACACGGTTGACGACGAGCGTGTTCACCGGGATTCCGAACTCGTCGAGCCGCGCGACGAGCCGCTCGGACTCGACGACGCTCATCTCCTCGGGGATCATCACGACGCGGAAGTCCGTCTTCGCGGGGTCGCGCAGGACCGCTCGGAGTCGCTCGATGCGTTCGCGGAGCTCCTCGAGGTCCGCCGAGGGGTCGGGGTCGTCGTCGCCGCCGCCGAACATCCCCTTGATCCCGTCCATCATCCCGGAGAAGCGCTGCCGGAGCTTCATCACGCGCCCGAGCATCGAGTCCATGATCTCCGGCAGCTGGAGCAGGCGGAGCGTGTGACCGGTCGGCGCGGTGTCGACGACGACGCGGTCGAACCGCGGGTCGTCGAGGTACTCCAGCAGCTGGCGCATCGCCGCCGCCTCGTCGGCGCCGGGCATCGTGCCGCCGAGGAGTCCGCCGAGCCCCTCGCCGTCCTCGCCCTCGGCGCCGCCCATCGGCCCCTCGCCGCCCATGCCGCCCATCGCGTCGCCCATCTCGCCGAGCCCGCCGAGCGGGTCGCCGTCCGCCCCGAACATCCCCTCGTCGACCGCGGCGTCGGGGTCGATCTCGGCGGCGTACAGGGGTACGTCCTCGCGGATGCGCGCCGGCTCGGCGGGGATCTCGGTCTCGTAGGTGTCCGACAGCGAGTGCGCGGGGTCGGTCGAGACGACGAGCGTCCGGACGCCGCCCGCGGCCGAGGCGAGCCCCGTCGCGGCCGCCATCGTCGTCTTTCCGACGCCGCCCTTCCCGCCGTACAGCACGTAGTCGGGCGCGTCGACGCCCGCGGGCAGGTCGGCGAGCTCCTCGTCGACGGTCAGCTCCTCGTCCGTCTCCGCGGGCTCGACCGCGGTGTCGTCGTCGGCCTCGTCGACCCGGTCGACGGGCTCGACGTCGATGTCGTCCATACGCGTGTGTCGGTCCGGTGGGCTTGTGTAGCCGTCGGTCCGGATTCGGCGGCGACCGTCGCGCTTCGAGCGGTGACCGGATGACGCCGCGACCGCGGTCAGCCGAGTCGCTTCATCGAGATCAGCGCGGTCGGAATCATTATCGGGATCGTGAGAATGGCCCCAGTGATCACGACGAACGGCGCGACCCCGCCGACCGGGTACGCGAGCAGGTCGACGGCAAGCAGGTTGACCGTGGTCACAGTCACCGTGTACGCGATCACGGTGAGCACCACGATCGCCGAGAACACGACGCCGACGACGACCGCCGCGTTCGGTCCGTCCGCCGCTCCGTTCGACGCCGGATCACCGCTCATCTGCTGTCTGCCACCATATACTATTGTGTGTATTGCGAACGGCTATAACTATTCCCTTCCCCGCGCGTCCCCGCGCTCGACGGTCGCCCCGAGGTCGGCCATCGCGTCGAAGAAGCCGGGGAAGGAGACGTCGACGTGTTCGGCGCCGCGGACGGTCGTCGTCCCCTCGGCCGCCAGCGCGGCGACGGACAGCGCCATCACGATCCGGTGGTCGGCTCGGCCGTCGACGGTCGCCCCGACGAGATCGCTTTCGCCTCCGTGAATCGTGAGTACGTCCCGCCCTTCGGTCGTCTCGGCGCCGAGCTTTTCGAGTTCCTCGGCCATCGCGGACACCCGGTCGGTCTCCTTGTAGCGGACGTGCTCGCAGTTCTCGATCCGCGTCTCCCCGTCCGCGACCGCGCCGAGCGCGGCGATCGTCGGGAGCAAGTCGGGCGTTCCCCCCACGTCGACGGTGACGCCGGAGAGATCGCCGCGCTCGACCGCGATCGCGCCGGCCTCGCGGTCCCAGTCGACGGGCACGCCCATGCGCTCGACGATCTCGACGATCGCGGCGTCGCCCTGCGCGCTCGGCCGGGCGCCCTCGATCCGGAGCGGCTCGCCGGGCGCGGCCGCGACCGCGCCCGCGCCGAGGAGGTACGAGATAGAGGAGAAGTCGCCGGGGACCGCGTACGTCTCGTCGCTCGGCGCGTACGTCTGTCCGCCCGGGACCGAGAACCCCGCGGCGCCCGCGGCACCGTCGAGCGGATCGCCGTCCTCGTCGACCGGGGTCGCCTCGACGCCGAAGTCGGCGAGCAGTTCGAGCGTGATGTCGACGTACGGCGCCGACTTGAGGTCGGTCGTGAGCTCTACCTCGATCCCCTCCTCGGTGACGGCGCCCGCCATCAGCAGCGCGGTGACGTACTGCGAGGAGACGTCGCCGGGGATGGCGACCTCGCCGCCGGCGAGCGGGCCGGTCACGACGAGCGGGGCCCGCCCGTTCGACCGCGTCGACTCCGCGCGGACGTCGAGGTCGGCGAGCGCGTCGAGGAGCGGACCCTGCGGGCGCGAGCGGAGCGACTCGTCCCCGGTGAGGACGGTGGTGCCGTCCGCGAGCGCGGCCGCGGCGGTGACCAGCCGCATCGTCGTCCCCGAGTTCGCGCAGTCGATCACGTCGTCGGGGACGGCGGGGCGGCCGCCGAACCCCTCGACCGAGAGCGCGTCGGCGCCCGTCAGGCCGGGCTCGCCTTCGGCGGTCGAACTCCCGTCTCCGGCGCGCGCGACCGAACCGCCGAACGCCGCGACGGCGCGGGCGGTCGCTCGCGTGTCCGCGGACACCAGCGGCGACTCGACGGTCGCGCCGTCGCTGTAGCCGGCGGCGAGCAGCGCGCGGTGGGTGTAGCTCTTCGACGGCGGCGCGCGGGCGGTCCCTCGCAGGGTCGAGCGCGTGACGTGGACGTCCATACCAGTCCTGCCGGCCGCGGCGACAAGTCGGTACCGACAGCGGCACGATTGCGGTCGGGACCTCGCCGGCGTGACCCGCGCCCGGCGCCGCGGCACACCCTTTATACCATCGGGAGCGCTAGCGTCGCATATGCCCCAGTGTGAGATGTGCGGCGCCGAGGAGGCCTCGCTGACGACGACGAAGGTCGAAGGCGCCGAGCTGGAGCTCTGTAGCTCGTGTACGGACTTCGGCACCGAGGTCCGCGACGAGTCGACGAGCTCCAGCGGCGGCAAGTACTCCACCAGCTCCAGCACCGGGAAGTCGTCTTCGTCGTCCGGATCGTCCGGCTCCGGCGGCTCGTCGGGGAGCTCGACTCGCCCCCGCGACATGTTCGACGACATGGACGAGATCGCCACCGACTACGACGAGCTGATCCGCGATGCGCGGGAGTCGCGCGGGCTGAGCCAGGAGGAGCTGGCCGACCAGCTCAACGAGAAGGCGAGCCTCATCCGCAAGCTCGAACGCGCCGACACGCTCCCGACCGACGAGGTCCAGCGCAAGCTCGAGCGCGCGCTCGACATCTCGCTGGTCGAGGGGCAGTCGACCGACGACGCCGACTGGGAGACGGACGACGCCGGCACGATGACGCTCGGCGACGTCGTCAAGCGGAAGGACTGAGCCGCGACGACGCTCCGGCCCCGCCGTACTCGTTATTCCCGGCCCTCAGACGGTCGCGCCGCCGCCGTCCGTCTGCTCCGATCCGCCGTACCGCTCGGTCAGGTAGTCGATGATGTAGTCGACCGTCTCGGGGTCGTAGCTCCAGAACCCGTAGAACTCGCCGGGCGCGCGCTCCTCGGCGAGCAGCGCGCACTTGGCGTCCTCGTAGCCGCCCCCGTCGTACGCGACGAACCACGTCTCGCGGATCTCGGCGGTCTCGCCGACGTGGACCGTGTAGGTGCCGACGTCGGGTGCGTCGCCCTCGGCGGCGGCGTACGCGTGGACGTCAAGCCGGTCCTTCTCGCCAAGCAGGTCGTAGGTGTCCGCCTCCCCGGTGAGGACGTCGAGGGTCTGGAACCCCGCGTGGAGCTCTCCGTCGCCGACCCGCCAGGCGCGGTCCTCGATCTCCCGCGACGCGGCGACCATGTCCTCGCGGGAGTAGGAGGTAAACATCGTCTCGTCGAGGTGATCCAACACCGGCTTCCCGACGTTGCCGGGCGTCTCACCTCGCTCCGCGGGTGTCTCCCCCTCGTCTCCGCCCCGCCCCGGCAGCAGCTCGTCCACGGTGACGCCCGTGACGAACTCGCCGTCCCGCGCCAGCACGGCGAACGCCTCCGGTCCGGAGGCGGTCTGATCGTCGACGATCCGGACGTTGCGGTCGGCGAAATACTCCCGGAGCTCCTCCGTAACCGCCGGTTCTGCGTTGAACACGGTCAGCGTGGCCTCGTGGGCTTCCACGCCGGCGATGAGCTCGATGAGGGACATCTCTTGTCGGACCCACAGCATCGGGGTATAAGGTCGTTTCTGCTCTCCGCCCCCCGGGTCGCCCGGTTCCCGGGGTTGTGAGGGGTCGAAACGACGGGACCCCGAGCGAGCGTCGCGAAGCACGAACCTATTTGCGCCGCGCTCCCCGAGTAGAGGTATGTTCATCCTGGTGAACCTCAAGGCGTACCCGTGCGATCCGATCGAGGTAGCGACCGCGGCCCGCGACGTCGCCGAGGCGTCCGGCGCGCGGATCGCCGTCTCGCCGCAGGCGGCCGACCTCGCCCGCGTCGCCGAGACGGGCGTCGAGACGTGGGCGCAGCACGTCTCGCCGAACGAGCACGGTTCGCACACGGGTTCGACGCTCGCCGAGGCCACCGCCGACAACGGCGCCGAGGGGACCCTGATCAACCACTCGGAGAAGCGACTGAAGCTCGCCGACATCGACGGTTCGGTCCGCGCGGCCGAGCGCGCTGACCTGGAGACGATCGTCTGCGCGAACAACCCCGCGCAGGTCGGCGCCGCCGCCGCGCTCGGCCCCGACGCCGTCGCGGTCGAGCCCCCGGAGCTCATCGGCGGCGACGTCTCCGTCGCCACCGCGGACCCGGGTATCGTCGAGGACGCGGTCGCGGCCGCCGAGGCCGTCGACCCCGCGGTTGACGTGTTCTGCGGCGCCGGTGTCTCCACCGGCGAGGACGTGTCGACCGCCGGCGACCTCGGGGCCGCCGGCGTCCTGCTGGCCTCCGGCGTCGCGAAGGCCGACGACCCCGAGGCGGTCCTCGAAGACCTCGTGAGCGGGATCTGAGCCGGCGAGTCCGGGCCGGTTCGCGTCCGCGAGCCCGAGACCGGCGCTGCGTTTGCGGATCGGTATAAAAACATCGATGTGAGCGACTCACACGATCGAGAAAACGCACGACGGCGGCGGCTTTCTTCTCCCGGGGAGATCGCGGCGTCTAGTAACCTTTAACCGAAACAAGCCGCTATCTGTGACCAAGATGGCGAGCAACAAAATTCTCGGTATCGACCTCGGTACCACCAACTCCGCGTTCGCGGTGATGGAGGGCGACGAGCCCGAGATCATCGCCAACGCCGAGGGCGACCGGACGACGCCCTCGGTCGTCGCATTCGCCGACGACGACGAGCGCCTCGTCGGCAAGCCGGCGAAGAACCAGGCCGTCCAGAACCCCGACCGCACGATCCAGTCGATCAAGCGGCACATGGGCGACGGCGACTACACCGTCGAGATCGGCGACGAGGAGTACACGCCGGAGCAGGTCTCGGCGATGATCCTCCAGAAGATCAAACGCGACGCCGAAGAGTACCTCGGCGACGACGTCGAGAAGGCGGTCATCACCGTCCCCGCGTACTTCAACGACAAGCAGCGGCAGGCGACGAAGGACGCCGGCGAGATCGCCGGCTTCGACGTCGAGCGCATCGTCAACGAGCCGACGGCCGCCTCCATGGCGTACGGGCTCGACGACGAGTCCGACCAGACCGTCCTCGTGTACGACCTTGGCGGCGGCACGTTCGACGTGTCGGTCCTCGACCTCGGCGGCGGCGTCTACGAGGTCGTCGCCACGAACGGGGACAACGACCTCGGCGGCGACGACTGGGACGAGGCGCTCATCGACCACCTCGCCGACGAGTTCCAGAACAACCACGGGATCGACCTCCGCGACGACCGGCAGGCGCTCCAGCGCCTGAAGGACGCCGCCGAGGAGGCGAAGATCGAGCTGTCGAACAAGAAGGAGACCACGGTCAACCTCCCGTTCATCACCGCGACCGACAGCGGGCCGGTCCACCTCGAACAGTCCGTCACCCGCGCGACGTTCGAGAGCCTCACCGCTGACCTCATCGACCGTACCGTCGAGCCGACCGAGCAGGCGCTCGCCGACGCCGACTACTCGAAGTCGGACATCGACGAGGTCATCCTCGTCGGCGGCTCGACACGGATGCCGCAGGTCCAGGAGAAGGTCGAAGAGCTCGTCGGCCAGGAGCCGAAGAAGAACGTCAACCCCGACGAGGCGGTCGCGCTCGGTGCGGCGGTCCAGGGCGGCGTGCTCTCCGGCGACGTCGACGACATCGTCCTCCTCGACGTGACTCCGCTCTCGCTCGGTATCGAGGTGAAGGGCGGCCTCTTCGAGCGGCTCATCGAGAAGAACACCACGATCCCGACCGAGGAGTCGAAGGTGTTCACCACGGCCGCGGACAACCAGACCTCCGTCAACGTCCGCGTCTTCCAGGGCGAACGCGAGATCGCCGAGGAGAACGAGCTGCTCGGCGCGTTCCAGCTCTCCGGCATCCCGCCGGCGCCGGCCGGAACCCCGCAGATCGAGGTCTCGTTCAACATCGACGAGAACGGGATCGTCAACGTGGAAGCAGAGGATCAGGGCTCCGGTAACGCCGAGTCGATCACCATCGAGGGCGGCGTCGGCCTCTCCGACGAGGAGATCGAGGAGATGCAAGAGGAAGCCGAAAAGCACGCCGAGGAGGACGAGGCTCGCCGCGAGCGGATCGAGGCCCGCAACGAGGCCGAGACGACGATCCAGCGCGCCGAGACCCTCCTCGAAGAGAACGAGGAGGAGCTCGACGACGACGAGCTCGTCGCCGACATCGAGGCGGCCATCGAGGACGTCGAGGACGTGCTCGAAGACGAGGACGCCGAGACCGACGAGATCGAGTCCGTGACCGAGGCGCTCACCGAGGAGCTCCAGGAGATCGGCAAGCAGATGTACGAGGGACAGGCCGCGCAGGCCGGTCCGGGCGGCGCGGGCGGCGCCGGTCCCGGCGGGATGGGCGGCGCTGGCGGTCCGGGCGGTCCGGGCGGTGCGGCGGGCCCCGGCGGTGCCGGTCCCGGCGGCGACGCGGACGACGAGGAGTACGTCGACGCCGACTTCGAGGACGTAGACGACGACGAGGAGTAACGCCCTCTCACCCGACGCTCGACGCCTCGACCCCGCCGCTTAAATCGACCCGTCGATCAACACCAATTAACAAACGCAACGCATGACCGAAGATTTCTACGACGTCCTCGGCGTGTCGCGGGACGCCAGCGAGGAGGAGATCAAGAAGGCGTACCGCAAGCAGGCCGCCGAACACCACCCCGACGTCAGCGACGACGAGAACGCCGAGGAGCGGTTCAAGAAGATCCAGAAGGCTAAGGAGGTGCTCACCGACGAGCAGAAGCGCCAGCAGTACGACCAGATGGGCCACGATCGGTTCACCCAGGCCGACAAGCGCGGCGCGACCGGCGGCGGTGCCGGTCCGGGCGGCGCCGGCGGTCCCTTCGGCGGGGCCGGCGGCGCTGGCGGCGCCGGCGGGTTCGAGGACATCTTCAACCAGTTCTTCGGTGGCGGCGGTCGCGGCCGCGGCGGCGGTGGCGGCGGCAACCGCCCGCGGCAGGGGCGCGACCTCAAGACCGGACTGACGATCGACCTCGAAGAGGCGTTCAACGGGGCGACCAAGGA